>NZ_CAJMXD010000139.1:0-7030 GCF_905219685.1 Barnesiella sp. CU968 | reverse complement strand
CACAAATAGCAAATTGCCATCCAACTCTTGACCTCGAATTTGATTAACACTTTTTAAGAGACACTAGTGAAAAAAATATTAATTTCATCCATATCCGTACTGACAATATCGGCAGCGATACAATCCGGATATGCCAATGAGGTTCCACAACCGACTATCAAAGTCTCAGAAGCTGACGAACCTATGGCAAAGGGGACATTTGAACCTGAATGGGAGTCTCTGCGCAAATACAAGACTCCGGAATGGTTCCGCAACGCGAAATTCGGCATTTGGGCGCATTGGGGACCGCAATGCGTGGAAGGATCCGGCGACTGGATGGCACGCGGAATGTATCAGGAAGGCTCACATGCATACAAACATCACGTTGCCAACTACGGGCACCCTTCGGAAGTCGGTTTCAAGGATATACTGCCGCTTTTCAAGGCTGAACAGTGGAATCCTGACAGTCTTGTGGCAATTTACAAAAGTATTGGTGCGCAATATTTCTTTGTGCTGGGCAACCATCATGACAACTTCGACCTCTGGGACAGCAAATACCAACCGTGGAATTCTGTAAATATCGGTCCTAAACGAGACATTCTCGCCGAATGGGCTGCGGCAGCCCGCAAGCATGGTCTTCCTTTCGGGGTCAGCCTGCACGCAGACCATGCCTGGACATGGTATGAGCCTTCCCGACGTTATGACCGCAATGGGGACAAGATGGGAATCCCTTATGACGGGGTCCTGACCACTGCCGACGGCAAAGGAAAATGGTGGGAAGGAATGGATCCTCAGCAACTCTATGTGCAGAACCACCCTCTCAGCGAAGGCAGCTGGGCAGACGGCATGGTCGGAAAACAATGGGGATGGGGAAACGGCGCGGCACTCCCGTCTGAAGAATTCTGCACCAACTTCTACAACCGCACGCTTGATGTTATCAACCGTTACAATCCCGATCTGCTGTATTTCGACACCACCGGCGTACCGTTCTACCCGGTAAGCGATGCCGGACTCAAGATAGCGGCGCACTTCTACAACCATAACATGCAGACCCACGGAGGAAAGAATGAAGCCGTGATGTTCGGCAAGATTCTTACCGATCTGCAGAAAGAGGCATTGGTATGGGATGTTGAGCGAGGCGCACCTAACGAGATAATACCCCTTCCGTGGCAATCATGCTCATGTATCGGAGGCTGGCATTACAATACCGACATATACAACAAAGGACATTACAAATCGGCGCAGACTGTAATCAGACTTCTTGCCGACATAGTGAGTAAAAACGGTAATCTCCTTCTCAACATCCCGCTACGCGCTGACGGCACTTTCGACGACAAGGAAGCAGTGATAATAGACGGTATCGGCAAATGGATGAACAGAAACAAAGAAGCGATTTTCGACACACGCCCCTGGAAACGGTTCGGAGAGGGTCCTATTGCAGAAAGAGCCATACCGCTCAATGACCAGGGATTCAACGAGGGAGCTTATTCCGACATGACCGCCGAAGAGATACGTTTCACATCAAAAGACAAAACGTTGTATGCCATTGTGCTTGCATGGCCGGAAGACAATAATGTAAACATCAGATCACTCTCCTCCGGCAATACGAAAGTAAAACGCGTGGAATTGCTCGGACACGGACGCGTAAAATTCAGACAGACATCCGGAGGGCTCGCGGTGTCGTTGCCAAAAGATACGGAATATAAAACCATACCGGTATTGAAGATTCTCTGACAAGAGATCTCTGAACCAGTTTAGAAGCTGTGTCTGATATAATAAAACCGGAGAACGGGACGCCCCGCTCTCCGGTTTTCGCATTGTGTGTTTTATGTGGTATAGATTGTGTGTCAGAGGGGCAATACAGAGATAGCGAAACCTCCACCCGCTGCCTCATATATTTTCATTTTCGTTTTGGGTGTCACGTTTTTGGTTTCAATCACGTATGCCTGAGGATTATTTCTGTAGTGTGCGTCTTTGGCATCGCGGTATATAACCGCCTTGTATTTTCCGGCAGGAAGGAAACTGAAATCCACTTCGGCGGTGCGGGGATCGGCACCGTTTGTGCCGCCGACAAACCATTTCTCCTCACCTTTGGCTTTTCTCGCCACAGTGAGATATTCCATAGGTTCTGCCTCAAGGTAATAACTTTTGTCCCAGTCGAGTGCCACATCCTTGATGAACTGGAAGGCATCCATGAACTTCTCGTATGTCTCAGGAAAATCAGCTGCCATCTGAAGCGGACTTGACATTGTGACATAGAGCGAAAGCTGGTTTGCAAGCGTGGTGTTAACCCATGATGTGTTTTTGGGATTATACTTGCGCATATCGTTTTCGAACAGTCCGGGTGTGTAATCCATCGGTCCGCCCACAAGGCGGGTGAAAGGAAGAATAGTTGTGTGGCTCGGCTTGCTTCCGCCGAAAGCCTGATACTCGGAACCGCGTGCCGACTCATTGCCGATGAGGTTTGGCCATGTGCGGCATATTCCGGTGGGACGCACAGCCTCATGAGCATTGACCATTATCTTATAGTCGGCGGCTTTCTCCACTGCATACTGGTAATGGTTTACAAGCCATTGGCTGAAATGGTTGCTTCCTGCAGGGATTATGTTGCCCACATATCCGCTTTTTACGGCATCATAGCCGTTGTCCTTCATAAACTGATATGCCTCGTCCATGCGGCGCTCGTAATTACGCACTGAGCTTGAGGTCTCATGATGCATGATCATCTTCACTCCCTTTGATTTCGCGTAATCCCGTATCGCGGGCAGATCGAAATCAGGATAGGGAGTGACAAAATCAAACACTTCGTCCTTCATCTTGCCGGACCAGTCTTCCCAGCCGATGTTCCACCCCTCGACGAGAACTCCGTCGAATCCATGCTCTGCTGCGAAATCTATGTATTTCTTCACATTTTCGGTTGTTGCGCCATGCTTTCCATGCGGCCTGGTTTNGGTATAATCAACCTTGTCAAGATGAATGTTGGGTAGGTCATTGGTATAGCTCCATTTGCTCTTGCGGTTTATCATCTCCCACCATACCCCCACATATTTCATGGGTTTTATCCAGCTTGTGTCCTCAATCTTGCAGGGTTCGTTAAGATTGAGCGTTATACGGGAAGCGAGTATATCACGGGCGTCATCACTGACAATGACCGTGCGCCAGGGAGTGACGCAATCAGTCTGCATATATGCTTTGTCGCCGACAGCGTCAGGCGTGAGCATAGCCTTGAACGTGTTCGTATTCGGTTCCAGTTCAAGGTGCATACACGGATAATTGACCAACGCCGCCTCATGCAGGTTGATATAGAGACCGTCGTCGCTCTTGAGCATCAACGCAGTCTGGACACCGCGCTCCGAAGGGACGGTTGTCCAGTCATAAGTGGGACCGCGAACTTCGTCCGCCTTTGAGGGAATCTCCGACATGCGGCTACGGGTGTAATCAAATTCCTGAGTGTCGTAATCAGCGGGAATCCAGTATGCTTCATGGTCGGCTGGCATCGCGAACTCCGTCAACTCATCTGTAATCACGAAATAGCTGAGACGTTTCTGCATCGGAAATTCATACCTGAATCCGAGTCCGTCATCAAAAAGGCGAAAACGTATAGACATCAGACGCTTCGTGTCTTTCTGTTTAAGGTTAACTACCATTTCTTTGTAGTTATTACGGATCTCCTTTTCTTCTCCCCAAACCGGCTGCCATGTTTCATCAACAGACAGAGTATCTACAGACACAACCTCAAAACCGTCTTTGAGATGCCTGCCGTCTTTAACCTGTTTGGTCTTCTTGATTTCAAATCCGAGACGACTGGGATTCACCACTGTTTTCCCTTTGAAATCTAATGTATACTGAGGAGTCCCCTCACCGGTAAGGGTGAATTTCATAGACAATGCACCGTCCGGAGACTTAAGAATCTGCCCATTAGAAGTCAACGCAACCGTGGCAAATAAGAATAGAGCAGCTATGCTCTTTAATCTTTTTGTCATATATATGATGTTAGGTTTAATTTATTCTAATTTTGAAAGCACATATATTTCGAAAAGAAACATTTTGCATTTCTTTTGCAAAGATATTACAATTAATCTGAATTTACAATCTTATGGCAATATCTTTTCATTTTTTAATATTTTAAGTTAAAATACAATGTATTCCCACACTCTGAAGAGTTATTTCACGTTAATGAGACATGAACAGGAATTATAATGAAAAACCTTCCGCCGAGAGCATTGCAGCAGTAAAGAGGGCACGCAATCAGGCGGAAGCTGAAAACAGACCGGTAAGAATATTGTTCGTCTGCCTCGGCAATATCTGCCGCAGCCCTGCGGCAGAAGGTATAATGAGGAAAATTACCAAAGATATGCCTGATGACAAGCGTCCGGAACTTGATTCGGCAGGATTCTACGGTGGACACGCCGGAGACCTTCCCGACCGCAGGATGCGCCACGCCGCATTCGGGCGCGGACTTCACCTTGACCACAGAAGTCGCGTGATTCGCACCTCGGATTTCGAATGGTTCGACCTTATCATAGGCATGGACGACCGCAATATTGATGATCTCCATGATGCCGCACCCTCTCCCGAATCTGAGTCGAGAATCGCTCGTATGAGCGATTTCGCCGTGCACTACCCTGAAGCCGATTCTATTCCAGACCCTTATTGGGAAGGAGCCGCAGGATTCGAGATCGTGCTGAATCTGCTTGAAGATGCATGTTCCGAACTGAAAAAACATATCTGAAAGTACAAACAGATAAAAGAGACAGACGGTTCCGGATAGATTCTTCCGGAGCCGTCTGTCGGTTTGCACACTTCAGATGACAACTGTCAATTGTCGATATTGAATTCATCCACGGTAACGTTGAAGTCGATAGGCTTAAGCACGTTCGGATTGTCAATCTTTATATTATAGATATACGAGCAACCTGTTTTCCATTCAGTAAGAGTAGCGGTTGTCAGAGGATATATGAGTCTGCCACACGAACTCTGCGGCACAAGCAGATAATCAGGAGTGTCTTGGCGAGGCCAGATTTTAGCACCTGACGCGGCATCAAAAATCTCACAATCAACCTGAATTGCATTTCCTGTGAATTCGCTTCCGTTGAAATCCACTGTAGTCAGCGGCTGAGGCAACATATAATCAATATTAAGATTGTTTTCTGTAACATCCACCGGTGTGCTTGTCAAGGTCAGTGCATCCTCTGGTGACAATGCATAGAAAATAAGAATGTCGAGAGGTGAATTCAGATTACTCCAACTTCCAACGCCTTGTTGCGAACCGGCGGCAGTAGAGACAGACGGAAAGGTGAAAGATCCCTTGTGATTTACGTTAAGCAACGAGATATGATTCACTGATACCCTGATTGCTGAATTTGAACTGCTCAACCTGACATTGACCTTCGACATCGCATGACGGAAATTCATCATCACCGGTGTAGATTTGGCAACTTGTCCTACAGTCACGGCATACAGGAAGTCTGTGGAGCCCTGATTGTTATAATTGACAATTGAATTCAGCCCGGAAGATTCGACATCTGGTGAGTTTGATATATCCGGACTATATGCGTAAAAATTGACAGGAGTCTCGGGCCAATACATAATTGGGGAATATGACCATGTCGCGCCGTCTCGGTTCACTGTCACATTCTCCATATATGGTTTACCAGCCGTAAAGGCATAAACCTGAAAACTATTTATCGTGGAAGTTGTAGTAGCGGCAGACCGCGTGGTATTCGGCACAAGCGCGCCAAAACTGATTGCATTTCCCGTGTCCCGCTCAACAACCGGTTCATTGTCTGAACAAGAGGTAATCATTCCCGTACCGACAATCGATGCTAAAATTACATACAGTGTTTTCATAGTAGTGTATTATTATAAATTTTTTTATTCAGGAATTGATATCGATGATATACGTATTCCACCCGTCTACAGTAACATCAAAAGCTCCGTCACCGGCAGGAGGACCGGACTCCGGCAGTTCAATCCCTCCTACTTTGAGAATAACATCCATTTTATCAGGAGCTTCCAGAATCTGGCGAGACACATCAAATTCATATTTGAATTTATTGCCATCTACAAGCCAGAAATAAAGCGTAAGTTTATGTGCCGTATCTTCATCCGCAGCCGGACCAAATGTATAAATTGAGCCCGACACCTCCCCTTCTCCGCTCCTCTCAGCGGCAAGCGGTAAAGTAACATGTTCTCCGGAAGGCTCTTCTGTCGCCAATTCAAGACTCGGTGACATCCCGCTTAACGAGGCGCACATACGAGCCACTCCCGAAAGATTACTGATATCCGAGACGACATAACTATAGCGGGGTGTCAGCAAATGAGGATAAATAAAAAGTATACGGTCACTATAGCTGATTTCCGGATCATCTTCTTTCCTGCGGAGTTCCACACCGCTTGCTTCAAGAGAAAACCATTCCACGCATTCTCCCCACATCTCATCAGGTGCTTCCATCACCTTCTCGCCCTCTTCCGTGACTGCAGCACCTATCACCTCTCCCGGACCGGCAGTTAAAAGACCATTGTAAAGTCCTGTTTCCCTGCAATAACAATAAAACTTGGAATAATCTCCTTCACTTCCGAATAACACCCGTGAAGTGTCATCATTAAATGAAAGAACATGAAACACTCCGTCAGGAAGCATCAACGGACCGCCATCTTTCTTAGGGAAATCGAAACGCCACGGCTCTCCTCCCGAAACGGGAAAAAACATATAAGCCATACCCGCAGGATCGGCATCAGGACATTCATGCCAGTCGCTGAAAACATCAAAGGAACCTTCCTCCTCGTTGATTTCACAACAATAATGATTGTCATATATCCAACTGCAGCCTGACAATATCAGACACGAACAAACGACGCACAAATCAATCAATATGGTTCTAACTACTCCTATCACATCCATTCATTTTATATTTAAACGCTTTCCTCGTATTGCAGGTTTATGTCAAATCCTTTAGAGTGAACTCGTCTTGACTTATTTTTTCTTAAGCTAAAAGTCAATTGGAGATCGCAGGGGAAGATGCGACACGCGTTGCAGACAGTTCTATGT
>NZ_CAJMXD010000138.1:0-7047 GCF_905219685.1 Barnesiella sp. CU968 | reverse complement strand
GTCCTGATTAACGCGCTTCGCCATGACCGACGGATCGAAGATTACTGGCACAAGCACGCTCATCATCTGCTCGCGATTCTGCCCCGGTTGCAGCGGTAGACAGCAATTGCCGAGTTTGCCAACCTGCTCCTCGAAGAAAGCCTGTGAGAATTCCGGCTGGAACTTGTCGGTGGAATAATGGTGGTGTATTCCGTTGCCGAACCATACCTGCTTGAGATATTTCTCAAACGCCTTGAAGTCTTTGGAGTTCCTGTCGCCGTCGTATTTTGTATATATCTTCTCCAGAAGCTGACGTATCTGGAGGTTGTAACGGCCGTTCTGGTCCCAGATGATGTCGCGTCCCATCTGCGCTGCCTGCGACAGATAGTAGAGCATCTTTTTCTGGTCAAGCGACAGACGTGAATACTCAGGCACTTCATAGCGGAGCACCTCGATATCGGCAAAGCGGTCTACATGGAAATTGAAATCCTTGTTTTCCACCGCGTTCGCACCAGTTGTTGCCATGGTAGCGATCATTAATGAAGGAAGTATTTTTTTCATTTTATAATGTAGGTTAAGTCCGTTGTATCGGATGAGGAGGATGTTCGTGTATCTGTTCTTTTTTTACTCCACGTAAAGCACCAGCCCTTTGAGATATTCACCCTCCGGGTGTGAGATGTCAACCGGATGGTCGGCAGGCTGTGTCAGCTGGTGGAGTATGCGCACTTTGCGCCCCGATTTGGCGGCTGCCGTGAAGACAGCCATGCGGAACATGTCTTTGGTAATCGCCTGTGAGCAGGAGAATGTGAAAAGAACTCCGCCGCTCTTGATTTTCTCGAAGGCGCGGGCATTGAGCTTGCGGTATCCTATGAGTCCGTTCTTTATCGCTCCGCGATGTTTTGCGAACGCCGGCGGGTCAAGAATGATGAGGTCATATTTGTCGCTCTCCATGTCCGAGAGAAACTTGAATGCATCGACATCGTGCGTGTGGTGACGTTCGTCACCGGGGAAATTCAGACCTATGTTGGCATCGGTGAGAGCCACAGCCTTTGATGAGGAATCCACTGAGTCCACGCTTATGGCGCCGCCGCGCATGGCGTATACCGAGAAACCTCCCGTGTAGCAGAACATGTTGAGCACCCGTCTCCCTTTTGCATAGCTTTCAAGAAGTTTGCGGTTCTCGCGCTGGTCTACGAAGAAACCTGTTTTCTGTCCTTTGAGCCAGTCGATGTTGAACTGAAGACCATTCTCTATGGCTATGTTGCCGTCGTAGTTGCCGACAAGATATTCGTTGTCGGGGTCAAGATGCGCCTTGTAGGGGAGTGTGGTGTCGCTTTTGTAATATACGTTTCGGATTTTTGCGTCAGGGAGCATGGTGAGTGCCTCCGCTATCTTGTGACGTGCGAAATGCATCCCGGGAGAATGCGCCTGCATTACGGCAGTGTCGCCATATATGTCGATGACCAGTCCCGGAAGGAAGTCTCCCTCCCCGTGCACGAGGCGGAAACAGGTGTTGTCTTCGCGGATCAGACCGAGAGTGCGGCGAAGCGCGAACGCCGATGACAGACGCCTTATGAAGAAATCATCGGAAATGGTGTCAACGCCGAATTCGAGAATCCTCACGGCTATGCTTCCGATCTGATAATGACCGACGCCGAGAATGTTCCCTCTGGAATCAGAAACACACACCTCGTCACCCTCTTCAAGATTCTGAGGCAGCGAGGCTATGGCTCCTGAAAACACCCATGGATGATGGCGGAGGAGAGACTCCTCTTTGCCAGATTTCAATCTTATTTCTTTTTTCATTATTATTTGTTCTGTATGATTGATTGGTTATCGGATGCAGACTGTCTATTTGAAAAGCCTTACGATATCCATTCCGTTAGCGTATATAAGCAGGAGAATGAGAAGTGTCATGCCTACAAGTTGGGCGCGTTCCATGAATTTCTCGCTCGGAGGTCTGCGGAAAATCACTTCATAGATGAGGAACATCACGTGTCCGCCGTCAAGAGCCGGAATCGGAAGGATGTTCATGAACGCAAGAGCCACCGAGAGGAACGCCGCTATGTTCCAGAATGCGATCCAGTCCCATTTTTCCGGGAAGATGGAGCCTATCGATCCGAAACCGCCTATGCTGTTGGCTCCCTCTTTGGTGAAGACCATTTTCATAGACTTGGCATAAGAGGTGAGCTTGTCGGTTCCCATCTCGATTCCGCGGGGAATAGACTGGAAAATGTTGTAGCGGATCTCTTTTGTCTTGAAGAATGCCGCCGGGTTGACTTCGAGTCCTACTCCCATCTTGGAGTTTTCCGACAGCTTTACCTGTTTCACAATTGTGTCGGTCGTTTCTCCTGCGCGGCGCAGAATCGTGAGGTTCACAGTCTGGTTGTCATGACCGGGAAGTGTTCGGAAAAACTCGTCGAGCGAAGGTGTCTTCACTTCCCCTACGGCGATGATCTCGTCACCCGGCTCTATCCCCGCCTTGGCGGCTCCTTCACCCGGCATCACCTGGGTGACGCGCGTGGGGAAGCGGTATGTAAAGAAGTTGACCGAAGCTGTGTCGCTTTTAGCCTCTTCGTCGAGAGAGAAGATGAATTTCTCCGGGATGGAGATGCTCACCGTGTCTTTGCCGTCGCGGAGCACAGTCACCTTCTTTGCCTGAACCATCTTTATGCGTGCCTCTACCGGATTTTCCAGTTCTTCGCCGTCGGCTGCCAACGGTATGTCTCCGTTATGGAAACCTATTTTTCTTGCCTCGCCGGAATAGGTGAATCCCATTTTTGCCTCCTGTACCGGAACATATTTCTCGCCGGTGGCATAAACGAGTCCGGCGTAAATCAGGATTGCGAGCAGGAAATTGAACAGCACCCCTGCTATCATTATAAGGAGTCGCTGCCATGCCGGTTTTGAACGGAACTCCCATTCCTGCGCCGGTTTTTTCATCTGTTCGGTATCCATCGACTCATCGATCATGCCAGCGATTTTGCAATATGCGCCGAGAGGCAGCCAGCCGATGCCGTATTCCGTGTCTCCCCAAAATGAGCTTTTCCTCTTTTTCTTTACCGGTTCGGCAGATTCCCCATTGGTGTTGTCATTCCCGATGTTTTTTGTTTTCCCAAATCCGCCGAAATATTTCTTTGGCTTCCATTTGAAAAGTTCAATCCAGGGATCGAAGAAGATATAGAATTTTTCCACTTTCACCCCGAATATGCGGGCGAAGAAAAAATGACCGAATTCATGTATGATTACAAGAATGGCGAACGCGAGAATAAGCTGTGCGGCTTTTATAAGAAAAGTATCCAATTTTCTTTAGTTTTAGTCTTGAATTAAAAATGAAGTGTAACGAATGAAATGATTTGCGGAGACCTGCGGTCATGCCTTTGTCCTGAACGAGGCAAGTTCCTCCTCGGCGCGTCTGCGCGCCTCTGTGTTGGTCTCCACAAGGTCCGGCAGGGTTATGTCTGAAATCCATTGTGTCCGCTGCATCACGCGGTCCACAAGTCTCGGCATATCCATGAAACCGATTTCTCTGCGGAGGAATGCCGCTACGGCAATCTCGTTGGCAGCATTGAGGATGCAGGGCATGTTTCCCCCTTTTCCTATGGCATCGAACGCATACTGTAGAAGCGGGAACCGCTTTCGGTCGGGAGCTTCGAATGTCAGCGAGGCATATGCTTCAAGAGTCAGAGGCGGTCGTTTGCTCGTAAGCCTGTCAGGATAGCTCAAGGCATAGCGGATGGGGAGGTGCATGTCGGGAACTCCGAGCTGAGCCTTGACTGAGCCGTCTATAAATTCCACCATAGAGTGGACTATGGATTGCGGGTGAACTGCGATTTCTATCTTCTCCGGCGGACAGTCGAAAAGCCAGCGTGCCTCGATCATCTCAAAACCTTTGTTCATCATCGAGGCTGAGTCTATGGTGACTTTGGCGCCCATGTCCCAGTTGGGATGGTTCAGCGCGTCGTCTACAGTCACAGATTCCAGCTCCCGCATGGTCTTGTTGCGGAAGGGACCTCCACTTGCCGTGAGGATTATTTTGGATATGTTGTCCCGGTTCTCACCTGTGAGACACTGGAATATAGCGGAGTGTTCGCTGTCTACGGGTATTATTCTCGAATTCGAGTCTTTGAGAAGCGATGTGATTACTTCTCCAGCCACTACAAGAGTCTCCTTGTTGGCAAGAGCGATGGTCTTGCCTGCCATTATCGCGTTGACGGTAGGTATGAGTCCGCTGTATCCCACCATTGCTGTGACCACGATGTCGGCTTCCGGCATCGCGGCGGCTTCCTCTATGGCGGCGGTGCCACCCTCCACCCGGACGGAGGTTCCGGCAAGGGCGTCCCGGAGATTCGGCAGGAATTCCTCGCATGCAATCACGACGCGAAGAGGATTGAACCTGCGTGCCTGGGCGGCGAGCAGTTCCCAGTTGTGCGCTGCTGTAAGCACTGTTGCGCGGAATTTTTCGGGATGCTCTTCGATTATGTCAAGGGTCTGGGTTCCGATGGAACCAGTCGATCCTAATATCGCAATGTTCTTTATGTTGTCCATTATCAAAAGAATCTTGAATCCTGAGGTGACTGGTGTCACCGTCCTCTCGGTGCCTCGAAAGGGGCATCCTTGATTATCATGGATTCGGGGTTTCCTATATATTCGTAAGGGATTAGCGGCAGTCCGTTGTGCCACATCATCACTTCCACATATCTTTTGCCTTTTGCATCGGGAGAGGGTGCTAACGCGATAACCTGACCGCCGGTCACTGCGTCACCAGCAGAGACCATAGGAGAACCGACACGCGCTATGCGGGTGACGAATCCTTTGGCATGCTGTATGATAATTACATATCCGCTCCCGGATGCCGAATAGTAAGACGCGAGGATTGAACCGTCGGCAACGCACTTCACCGCCTCTTCGTCAGGCATGATCACGTATCCTTTTTCTTCAGTGCGCGAAGCCGAAGAGAATATGCCGCTGTCGCTCACAGGAAAAAACATCATTCCATCGGCAGCCAGAGGGGCGAGCACAGATATGTTGAAACGCTCACGTTCCTCCATCGTGTTTACAAATTTGCGTTCAAGCGGGGAGGGCGGCAGCAGGGAATCGGGCGACATCTCCCTGAGGTTTGCTGTCATTATGAGTGAATCTGCAATGGGTTTTCTGTCTGTGTCAAAAGCCAGAAGTATATTGTCGAGATAGTTCTGGTTCTGCTCATATATTCCGAGGATAGAGTCGAGACGCATGATGTTGTCTTCTGTCGCAGACCGCTCCGACTGCTTCATGTAGCCGGGGAGTAAAGTCCGCAGCGGAGTCACCATCACTATGGCTCCTCCGATTATGATCAGAATGAGCAGCGCAGCCCCTGCCGCTGCCAGCAAAGACAGGGGCGAAAGTGAAATGTCTGCCAGATTTTCAAGTCTGGATTCGTCTTCAATTCTGATGCGATATTTTGGGTGGCGTCTCATCTGATAAAATCGTATCGCGAATTTAATGAAAATTAGTGAAATGATAAGGCTCCGGAGCTTTTTTTTGCAATATTATCTTCAAATTTGATGTCGCAAAGCAAACAAAAAAAATCCTTGCGGTGTTAGATATATAAAAATTGCAAAAAACAATTTATAAAGTTTTAAAATTTGCTTATCTTAAATTAATATTTTATGAAAACAAGAAATCTTTACTACGCTATGGCGCTCGTCGCAGGCACTGCCGCTTACTGCGCGCCCGCAAACGCACAGGATGTTTTCGTAGATGAAGCTACCACTGTAACTGAATTTACTTGCGACAACACCACACGTTACTTTTCCAATTGGCGTAACAACTGGTTCATCGAGGTCGAAGCGGGTATCAACCAGCCTTTTGTTGAGCGAGGCAACGCCAAGACTCCCGGTAACAATGTAAGCCGTCACAAGATGACTCTTACCTATGGAGTCGGATTCGGCCGCTGGGTATCTCCCTACATCGGTTTCCGTATCAAGGCTCTCGGCGGTGCCCTTCACTGGGACAATCCGATGCAGCCTGATCTCGCCAACGGATGGAGCCGCGCGAAACATGTAAATCTTCAGGCTGAGTTCATGTGGGATATGTTCAACTCTCTCGGAGGCGTGAATGACAACCGCGTATTCTCCATCATTCCTTTCGCAGGTCTCGGTGGTGACGCAACATGGGACTTCCGCAACGCACAGGGTGGCGAGCCTGCAGGAACCAATGTTTATAACCGTCACAACAAAGCAAAAAGCGTGGCATGGTCGCTTCCTGTCTCAGCGGGTCTGCAGTTCCGTTTCCGTCTTTGCGAATATGTAGATTTCTTTGCCGAGGCTCGCGCATCATTCTATGCCGACACCTGGAATAATAGCGTACACGGCAATTCGATAGACGCCAATGTGGCTGTGCTTGGTGGTTTCAACTTCAACATCGGTGGCCGTAACTTCGGCACATTCAACCAGTGCGCATATGTTTCCCAGATCGCAGCTCTCAACGGTCAGGTCAATGACCTTCGCGCCCAGCTTCTCGCCTGCGGTGAAGAGGTGGCTGCACTTCAGGCTCAGCTTCCCTGTCCGGAACCTGTCCAGAAAGATTGTGTGAACGCACCTCTCATGACTACTGTACGTTTCACCATCAACTCCGACAAGATTATGCCTACAGAGGAGGTTAATGTCTACAATATGGCAGAATGGCTCAAGGCTAATCCTGAAGAGAAAGTCGTTATCTGCGGTTATGCCGACAAGGATACCGGTACATCAGAGTATAATATGGCGCTTTCCGAGAAACGTGCCAACGCAGTCGCTGACGCTCTTGTGAACACTTACGGAATCAGCCGCGACCGTCTCACAATCAAGTACGACGGATCTGATGTTCAGCCTTACAGCACAAACGACTGGAACCGTATCGTAATCTTCACCCAGAAGTAAAATGTAATACGGTAAAGATAAAAGATAAAAGATAAATAATATAAATCAATTCTTCGTAACGACAAAGGGATTCCGTAGAAACGGAATCCTTTTTTCACTAGTGTCTCTTAAAAAGTGTTAATCAAATTCGAGGTCAAGAGTTGGATGGCAATTTGCTATTTGTGCT
>NZ_CAJMXD010000137.1:0-7055 GCF_905219685.1 Barnesiella sp. CU968 | reverse complement strand
CTTTATAAACAGCTTCATAATNTCCATAAATNTNNTAACCCGNATGAATTATCAAGGTCTGAATGACGCGCAGGTTGCCGAAAGCCGGTGTCTGCATGGGGAGAATGTGCTTACTCCCGTGAAACGAGATCCCCTCTGGAAACAGTTTTTAAGGGGATTTAAAGATCCACTGATTGTCATATTGCTTGTAGCGTTGTCTTTATCCGTAGGCATCGCGATATATGAGGCATATATAGATGCCGATCATTCCTTCAAGCCTTTTTTTGAGCCAGTTGGAATATTCGTGGCAATTTTTCTTGCCACCGGACTGAGTTTCTGGTTCGAGATGAAGGCTAACAAGGAGTTTGCGATTCTAAATCAGGTCAATGACGAGGAGCCAGTGCAGGTGTGGCGCAACGGAGCGGTGACCCAGATACCCCGCAAGGACGTTGTTGTGGGAGATATTGTTGTTGTCAACACGGGAGATGAGATTCCCGCTGATGGAAGATTGCTGGAAGCTGCGTCTATGAGTGTGGATGAATCCACGCTTACAGGTGAGCCTTCATGCATGAAGACCACAGACGAATCGCATTTCGATCCGGAAGCTACATACCGGTCCGACACACTTATGCGCGGAACGAAGGTGATGGAAGGGCATGGTGTCTATGAAGTCACCGCAGTAGGCGACAATACCGAGAACGGAAAGGTATTCAAGGAGTCTCAGATTGACAACTCCGTGAAAACACCTCTTAATGAGCAGCTTGACCGTCTTGGGCGCATGGTCTCCATTTCGAGCTATGTCATCGCGGCTATTATAGTTGTGGGGCGGATGGTTATGTATTTTACGCATCATGCACAGTTCGATTGGCTTGATTTCATACAATACGCTCTTCAGACACTGATGATTGCCGTGACGCTCGTTGTGGTGGCTGTGCCTGAAGGCTTGCCGATGGCTGTGACGCTGTCGCTGGCATATTCTATGCGCCGTATGCTGCGCACCAACAATCTTGTGCGTAAGATGCATGCATGCGAGACAATGGGTGCTACGACGGTGATATGTACCGACAAGACGGGAACGCTGACGCAGAACCGTATGCAGGTCTATAAGGCTGATTTCTATGGTCTCCCGTCTGATGCGGGTGATTCTGCCCTGTCTGGCGGTATCGTGGAGGAGGGCATTGCCGCCAATTCAACAGCGCAACTCGATTTCTCGGATCCTGCAAAGCCGCAGGTGTTGGGTAATCCCACTGAGGGGGCGTTGCTTCTGTGGTTGCGCGACAATGGTGTCGATTACGCACGTGTGAAGAAAGGGCTCACCGTGTTGGATGAGCTTCCTTTTACTACTGAACGCAAATATATGGCTACGGTGGTTGAGTCAGCTGTCATAAAAGATGCCGATGGCAGAGCGGCACGCGTGGCATATGTCAAAGGTGCTCCGGAGATTGTGCTTGGAATGTGCAGGAGTCTGCCGGAGGGTGTGACGAGAGAGGATATTGACGCCCGTCTTTTAGGATACCAGAATCAGGCAATGAGGACTCTCGGCTTCGCATATCAGGTTTTAGGCGAGGGTGAAGATGTGATCGTGGATAACGCGTTCATAGGGAAGAACCTTACGTTTTTAGGTATAACGGCGATTTCGGATCCGGTCCGCAGCGATGTCCCCGAGGCAGTGCGAGAGGTGCTTGATGCCGGAGTCAAGGTTAAGATAGTGACAGGCGACACTCCGGCTATCGCACGGGAGATAGGGCGTCAGATCGGCTTATGGACTGCCGCGGACAGTGATGCCAATATAGTCACCGGCGCGGATATCGCCGCAATGAGCGATGACGAGCTTGAGCGGCGTGTGGCGGATATAAAGATTATCGCACGTGCGAGACCTATGGACAAGAAACGTCTCGTGGAGGCGTTGCAACGCAACAACGAGGTAGTTGCCGTGACAGGCGACGGCACCAATGACGCACCCGCGCTCAAAGCCGCGCATGTGGGCCTTTCAATGGGCGACGGCACTTCCGTGGCAAAAGAGGCATCGGATATCACAATAATCGACAATTCGTTCTCATCGATAGGACGGGCGGTGATGTGGGGACGGTCACTTTATCGGAATCTGCAGCGTTTCATCATGTTCCAGCTGACGGTGAACGTCTGTGCCTGTCTGATTGTGCTCGCCGGAGCGTTCATGGGTATGGAATCGCCGCTGACAGTAACGCAGATGCTGTGGGTAAACCTGATCATGGACACCTTTGCGGCAATGGCTCTGGCTTCCCTTCCTCCGTCCGAAGATGTGATGCGCGACAAGCCGCGTTCCCGCAAGTCTTTCATCATCACGCCGGCTATGTGGCGGCGTATCGTGGGAATGGGTGTCGGATTCTTCATTATTCTTTTTGCGGTTCTGAGCTTCTTCCAGCATGCGGTTGCCGCCGGTCCGGATGCGGAGTCCATTATAAGTCTCGTGAAATCAGGACTTGGTGGATTTCATGAACTTACGGCGTATGAGCTGTCTCTTTTCTTCACGTTCTTTGTCTTTCTGCAGTTCTGGAATATGTTTAACGCCCGTGCGTTCGGCACCGGTCGTTCTGCATTGCATCTTAAAGAATGCTCCGGCTTCCTGACAATTGCATTTGTGATTCTAGTCGGTCAGTTTGTGATTGTCACCTGCGGATACGGATTTTTCAATGTCGTTCCTCTCAGATGGAGCGACTGGCTGATAATCATCTCCGGAACATCTATTGTTTTCTGGGCTGGAGAACTCTTTCGCGTCATGCATCGTCGGCATTGACCGTGACGGTCCCAGGCAGATAAAGCCTGATTGTTGAAATATAATAAAGACCTTGACACTCAATTGATGCCAAGGTCTTTGTTATGTTCGGGAAACAATGTTACTTGGAGAGCTGGGTGGAGATTCTGTTCCATACCTCAGTCGGGGTGAGTGTGGACATCGGTTTGGTTTCGAAAGATACTTTCACCGGAACGCTGCCGCGATATACTATGAGTGTGTCTACATTTTCCTTGCCCGGAATGAGAGTTATCTCACGATTGTCTTTGTCAGAAGCGATGTATATGCTGTCTTTCTGCTCAAAGATTTTTGAAAGAATAGCTTTCGCCTTGAAATGGGTTCGGTTGCCGTTCTCATAGATGTATATTCCGGCATTGTCCGGGTCGAGAGCCATCAGGATTCTTCCATCGAAGCGTGTGCGCACCGCACCGGCTGCGGTATCCTGAAAAGATACGGCGCGATACTCGCCGCTTGTCACCGGAAGTGTCGTTTCCAAAACTGTCGCATCCTGCGATGCGGAATCGTCAGTGCCCGTCTTTCCGTTGCCAGAGCAAGCCGTCAACATAATTGCTGCGGCTAAGGCACTCATCATAAATAATTTCTTCATATGGTTCTTAAATTTATCACTTACGTCTGCCAAGTTACACAAAATTTGTGAAACTAAAAAATTATATGCCCTACGTTCATTATCTTGAACGTTTTCTCTTTTTTGCCTGTCAGAACAGAAATGTCAGGGATTTTAGCTACTTTTGCACTCTCAAAGTAAATTTGAACACTTATTCAGGGACTTTAATCAGACATAGCAATTTTGGACATCACAATCTCATTTGTTCTTGAAGTAATAGGCACAATAGCGTGTGCGATAAGCGGTATCCGTCTTGCAGCAGCCAAGAATTTCGACTGGTTCGGAGCATATATCATAGGTCTTGTCACTGCCATCGGCGGGGGTACGCTTCGTGATATATTGCTTGATATCCCGGTATTCTGGATGCACAACTGGTGGTATCTTGCAGTCACGGCTTTCTCGTTGCTGGCTGTGATTATTTTCAGAGACCATCTCGTGAGGCGCGACAAGATGCTTTTCATCTTCGACAGTATCGGTCTCGCCATGTTTGTTGTGATCGGAATAGACAAGACGCTCGCCATCGACTATCCCATGTGGGTGGCTCTTATAATGGGTATCATCACAGGTGCGTTCGGCGGAGTGCTGCGTGATATTCTTATCAACGAAGAACCTTTGATCTTTCATAAAGACATTTACGCCACTGCCTGTCTTGCCGGGGGCTTCGTATACTGGATAACAGGTTATTTTGACAGCCCGGCATATGTCAGCCAGCTGAGCTGCGCCCTGACCATCATCGTAATCCGTTTCCTCGCTCTCAGATACAATCTTTCCCTACCGGTGCTTAATGACAGTCCACGCAGAAAGAAATGAATACGAATTTAATACGAATTTAATCTGAGGTTATGGTACAGGCAGGGGAATCGGTGAGAATCTGCTGTCGGCTGTGACCCCTTGGGGCGGGATGGATGTTATATATAAGTAAGTGGAGTTATCTTGATTTATTTTAAATAATTTAAGAATCGGAACACTTACTTAAGGTTTATAAAAACGTTTGCGAGAAGGTATGAAGGTGATCAGGAACAGTGTCATCCCTTTCGGGAAGAGATACGGGGCGATCAACCTGTTCGGAGTGTTGTTTGCCAAACGAGACATGCATCTTTCGGGAGAAGTGATGAATCATGAACTTATACACAGCGCCCAGATACGCGAGTTGCTGTTTATCCCGTTCTATCTGATCTATATTATAGAGTGGCTTATAAGGCTTGTGCAATCGCAAGGTAACTATTATGAGGCGTACCGTCGCATATCTTTCGAGCGGGAAGCATATGAGTATTGCCGAGATCCCGGATATCTGTCCCGGCGACGATGTTTCGCACAATGGCGCAAATGAAGTCAGGTCGTTGTAAAAATATAAGGTAAGGTGAAAAAAGAGATTGAAAAAGGGGATAGTAGAAAATTGGGGTTCGGGACATTGGTTGCGATTGTGTTCGGCATGATGGTCGGATCGGGACTTTATAATATCCCTCAGAACCTTGCCTCCGGTGCCGGTCCGGGCGCGGTGGCACTGTCATGGGTGATTACGGCAGCCGGTATGTTGCTGCTCGTTGCTACGTTCAAGATCCTTTCCGACCGTCGTCCTGATCTTGATGCCGGTATATATCAATATGCACAGGTCGGGTTCGGTAATTTCGCCGGTTTCAACATTGCCTGGGGCTATTGGCTCTGCACAGCGTTTGCCAACGTTGCATATGCTGTGATGCTTAACGATTCATTCGGAGCGTTCTTTCCGGCATTGCTCGGTCACGGCTGGCAAACCCTCATATTCGGTTCGGTGTTGATTTGGGCTATGTATTTTTTAGTTGCCGGAGGTATCAAGACTGCAAGACTCCTCAACAATCTTCTTGCCGTCATTAAGGTGGCAGCTATTCTGCTGATAGCGGTATTACTGGTTATCAATGTAAAGGCAGGTGTGTTCACGGGTAATTTCATGGAAGAGTCTTTGGGTGAAGAATCCCTTTGGACTCAGGTTAAGAACACTATGATGGTCACTTTATGGTGTTTCATAGGTATAGAGGGAGCCGTGATGATGTCGGCGCGTGCCAAGCGTCATTCCGATGTCGGGAAAGCAGGTGTCACGGGATTCTTCATAGCCTGGTTGCTGTATGTACTGGTGTCGATGCTTTGTTTCGGTGTCATGAACAGGGCGAAACTTGCCGGTCTTGATGATCCGTCGGTCGCTTATGTATTGCGTGATATTTGCGGAGGCTGGGCTTATTATTTCGTAGTCTTGTCAGTGATCGTTTCCCTGCTCGGAGGGTGGCTTGCGTGGACTCTGATATGCGCACAGGTGCCATATGAGGCTGCGGTGGTAAAAATATTTCCGCGTTCATTTCTCAAAACCAACCGTCATGGCATGCCCGGTTACGGATTGTTGGTGTCAAGTGTCGTCATGCAGGTGTTTCTCGTTATGGTGATGATGGCGGATGACGTCTACATGGCAGCCCTGACGATCACGGGGATGATGGTTCTGCCGGCATATCTTTCCGGTGGTATGTATCTATGGAAAGAAAGTTTCGGCAGGTCCGGAATGAATAAAGCGCGCAAGGGAACCTTGTTGCGCTATCGCGCTGTCGGTATCCTCTGCACGCTTTATTGCATATGGATGATTTATGCCGGTGGACTGAAGCTTTTTATGCTGACTTCAATATTCTATATCTCCGGCATCGGGTTCTATCTTAAAGCCCGGGCTGAGCGTCGCGAGGAGGGGTCGCTGCGTTTTACGCATGCAGACCGTATAACCCTCGCTCTGCTCATCATCGGGTTGGCGGGAAGCTTGATTTACATCATTACCTTGATTCCTTCCAGAATATAGATTCCGGCAGGAAGTTCGATTGTGTTGCGTCCTTCCGAGAGAGTGACGGTTCTGACGATATTGCCCTGAAGGTTGTAGATATTTACAGACCCCTCGGTAACGGCGGTTATAACCAGAACCGAACCGTCACGATATATGGAGATATTCCCATTCTCTGTGCCGATGACAGTATTGATGGATGAAGTCTCATCGTTACCGCCTATTGCAAAGGATTCAGGTGCAGAACCGTTGTTTGCACGCATGTAGGCTGAGAAGGGAGCGACAGAACCGGCTTCGGTGCCATCTGTCAGAACGAACATTGAACCAGCCTCGTTGAGTGTGTAATCCCCTGCTGCGTATGGACGGTTGGTGTAGCTTGCAAAGATAGAGAAATCTTTACCTGTGCGGACGATTGCCTCGGGAGCGGGAGTTGTCTGCACGTCGAAATCTGCAGTGGTCAGGTCATCGCTTGCTGCGGAAGCTCCAGTGCTCTTGCCTGTTGCGCTGAACACTACATCGGCTGTTCCGGTTCCCTTGTCATTAAGACGGATCACATAAGGAGTGTTGGGTTCTATCACCGATGCGTCTGTAAGCGTCTCGGCATTTTCATCTGCAAAGGTCATGATGCGCATTGTCGCGTCTCCTTTCTCAGCAAAAGCTACCGCTTTCCCGTCTGCCATAACAGATGTCGGCACGAATGGAAGCACGATACCGCTCCAGTTTTCTCCGTTACCGATTTTGTAGCCGGCTGTAGCTTTCAGAGATATGGTATTGTCGCCAAGATTGAAACTTCCCGGAGTGCTGAAAGGATATTCTGTTGAAATATTTATATCGGTCATAGCCTGACGCATGCCATTGCTATTATAGATCACGTTGATGTCGGAGAG
>NZ_CAJMXD010000136.1:0-7081 GCF_905219685.1 Barnesiella sp. CU968 | reverse complement strand
GTTGTATGCATTCTCGAAATCATTGATCCAGGCTGTTGTGTCCGGATAGACATTCACGATATATGTGTTTAGAAAATCATAATCTCCTGTCAACGGACGACTTACAGTCTCACGGATAATCTCGCCGTCTTCCGACAGATATGCTGTGTCTTTTGATATCACCGGCAACTCAGTCGACACGGGAATATCCGTATTGTAGATTCGACGCGCCGGGTCAAGACGGTTCTCGCGTTTTGCAGCAGCCGTATGATTATACACTTCATACCTGTAATTCAGCTGTACAGGGTCAAGCTCGCGCTGCCCGGTAATAGGATTCGTGCGATAGAGACTTTCTATTGCGCGTGCCTCGTCTTCGTTAGGATTTCGCCATGGAATAGGCTTATTCCAGTTAAGATAAGGCTTCACTGGATTTCCTTCTTTATCCTCTTCGATCTTGAATATCTCATTTCCTCCATAGGCGGGATCTGCGAGTCTTTCGCGGATAATTGAATCCCGCACCCAGAATACAAACTGTTTGTATTTGGAATTCGTGATTTCCGTCTCGTCCATCCAGAATGCATCTACTGAAATCCCTTTCGGATCTGCCTTGACACCTGCCACAGAGTCATCTTTCGATGGTCCCATAGTGATGGAGCCTCTGTCGATAAGTACCATTCCGTAGGGCACCGGTTCCGAGAGTGAAGACCCACCGACTCCGGTGACTTCTCCGCCGCTTCCTCCACCTTTCATTCCCATGCACGATACAAAGAGGCTGCCGGCAGTCAAAGCCGCGCATACGACCATCGCACCCCGAAGACCGCCAAAACCGACTACTGAATATGTTGTTTTCTTCATATTTATCATAGAAGCTTGTTAATTTCCTTTTTACATGATCCTTATGGAACGATGCTTGTTCTTGTTCTTACCGCTGAAATCGAGTTTTACCTTATATCCAATCACAACCTCGTGGCTTCCTGACGATGCCTTGGAGATGGCGGATGTAGGGTAATCGTAGGAATATCCTATAAAAAAGTTCTTGAACTCCGCAGCAACCATGGCGCAGACAGCATCCTTATAGCGATAACCGATGCCGAATGAGAGGAATTTATTATACATCGCACGCACTGTAACTTCAGCCCCAAAGTTGTCAAAATCAGTCTTCACCATCATTGACGGCTGCAATTCAAATAACGTGTTTTTGAGTCCGATATTGCCGGATGCGGTAAAATAAAGAGACCTTTTGAGCACAGTCTCATATTGTGAGACCTCAGCTGATTCCGTACCTTCGCTTTCGAGTCTGACCGTTGGCTGGAGAAGGTGCAGTCCGGAAACACCGAGGGTAAAATACTTGTGGCTGTACCATATTCCCGCCGAGAGATCGAAAGACGATCCGGTCACATCCTGTGTGGGTATGGCTTCGTCTACGGGCTGATGATAATCGTCTCCTTCCGGTATATAAACTTCTGATCCCTTGAAAGTCGTATTATAATATCCACCCTGAACCCCGACTGACAGAGTTCCTTTAAGGAATTTCATCTTATAGCTACCCTGCAGATTGACAAGCATGTTGGAGAACAGACCCAATGATTCCTGACTCATGTTCACTCCCACTCCGATACGCTTCTTACCGATTTTCACAGGCATGTCTGCCGCCGCAAGAAAACTTCTCGGGGCATTCTCGATACCGACCCACTGCATTCTTGCTCCTCCTCTTATACGCACGAAGTCAATTTCTCCGGTCGCACCGGGATTATAATAAGCAGGTACCGCCCAGTATTGCGTAAACTGCACGTCATTCTGTGCCGACATACCTGCCGTATGCAATAGACACGAGCACACAAGCATCCAAAGACACAGTATACGTTTTTTCAATCCGGTTCCCATTTCCTCTATTCGAAATAAAACGTAAGAACGAACATCTTCGACTTTACCTTCGTCAGCGACTGGGTAATCTTCATCATGTCCGGATTATCAACAAGATCCGGACGGTCATGACGCAGAATGTCAGTCAGTCCGAAACAGAACTTTATCTCGGGGTTGAGTTTGAAGAAGGGCAAATACAAATCGCATCCCATGCCTACGGTAAGATAGGCATCGGCAGAATTGAACTGAAGGTAATCGGAACGCTTTTTACCCACATCAAAAGCCCCCATTGCTCCTACTGTCACATACGGTCTTGAATTATAATACCTTTCACCGGAAATCTTAAGATCAAAAGGCAACACCACATAGGCTGTCTTTATTTCCTGACGCAGTCTGGCATCACTGTTGGCATCAACCATCTCAACACTTTTCGATCCGAAATACATGCCGGGTGAAAAACGAAGGTTAAAATGGCTGTGAAGTCTCAGGTCGGCAAGGACATTGGCGCAGATGCCCGGGGCATAAGAGGGTATCTCCACAAACCATTGTCCGTTTTCCGGCGCAGGGGTCTCATAGCCGTTATGAGTAAAGTTGAGATCCTGAAACTGAGTGCCGACAGAGAACCCGAAATGCCAACGTTTCTGGTCAGCGTAAGGGCGATTGAGAATCTTGTCGCCGGGTTTGGCACATACAGGAGCCGCACAAAACAAGGCAACACCAGCCGCTATCGACAGAGCGCGAATCTTATTGAAGACATGCATGATATCAGGTCGGAACTGTTTCATTGTTAGAATAACGAAATCTTTTCCCCTATTATTGCCATAATATAGTATCAGCTACCGCAGGGTTTAAACAATTTTAGTTATATTTGCTTTTTAAAACCAAGAAGATGCTTATTATGAATTGGAATCAACTTATATGCGACAAACGTCTTGGGATGGAGGAATTCCATGATGACCGTCATCACACTCGTTCCGACTTTCAACGGGATTATGACCGTCTTATCTTTTCCTCTCCTTTCAGAAGGCTACAGAACAAAACACAGGTATTTCCATTGCCGGGAAGCATCTTCGTACACAACAGGCTGACTCACAGTCTTGAAGTCTCATCAGTAGGAAGATCCATGGGTAATGAGATAGCATTGCGCCTTCGTGACAAATATGCCTCTGTGTCATGGACTCAAAAGCTTGACTGCCTGCGCGACATCGTGGCGGCTGCATGTCTGTGTCACGATCTTGGAAACCCGCCGTTCGGACATTCGGGCGAGAAAACGATCTCTACCTATTTCAGCGAAGGAAACGGACAGGCTNTAAAGGAACAGGTCGGAAACAGAGAATGGGCGGACCTGATAAATTTCGAAGGTAACGCCAATTCATTCCGTTTGCTGACACATAGATTCAAAGGTCGCAGAAACGGAGGTATGGCGATGACTTACTCATCGCTTGCATCAATCGTAAAATACCCTTATTCTTCATTGCATGCAGGAGAAAAAGGGAAATTCGGTTTTTTCTCTTCAGAAGAAGAGATTTTCCGACGCGTAGCCACTCAACTCGGCATGCCGGAGACTGATTCGGGAAAGTTCGCGCGTCATCCGCTGGTGTATGTGACAGAGGCGGCTGATGACATATGCTATCAGATAATGGACCTCGAGGATGCCCACAAACTCAAAATCATTGGATTGCAAGAGGTTGTAGAACTTCTCTTCGGTTTCTTCGGAAGCACTGACAAAGAAAGGATGCAGCGGATGATGAATCATCTTGACGACCCTAACGAAAAAATAGCTTACCTGAGGTCTAATGCGATAGGCGCCATGGTAGTGGATTGCGCGGACGTATTTTCTAAAAACGAAGAGACCATCTTGGCAGGAGAATTCAGGGGGACTCTTGTTGACAACATGAACCCAAGGCTTAAAGATGCGTATGCCAAATGCTCCGCAACGGCATGGAACAAGATATACTGCGCGCCGGAAGTCGTTGACATAGAGCTTGCCGGAAACAGAATCATAACCTATCTGCTTGACACGCTTATGGATGCAGTCATGAATCCTGACAAAAACTATTCAGGACTACTTCTTAATATTATCCCCGGGCAGTATGACACTTCCGCCTCCACACTCTATGAAAGAATACAAAGCGTGCTTGACCATATCTCCGGAATGACAGATGTGTATGCGCTTGATCTTTTCAGAAAATTAAACGGACACAGCCTTCCGGCTGTTTAAAAATTAAGAACGTATGATTAGGAATTTAACAATATACATTGCTATTATCGCAAGCTTCATCAGTTTGCGCGCTAACGATTTCACTCCGGACATGATGCCGAACGTAAACGTTACAAACAGATATGAATTTGTATCCGACCCGGGAAATCTATTGTCGCCTGCTACAAAAGATGCTGTAAACCGCAGATTATGGGATCTTCGGCAACAAACATCCGTGGAAGCTGTCGTTGCAATTCCGCCGTCTATTGGCGAAACCACAATCGAAGACTGGAGCGAACAGCTATTTACTCTTTGGGGAATAGGTAAAAAAGATAAAGACAATGGCGTATTGCTCGTGATAGCTCCGGAACAAAGACGCGCAAGAATAACCACCGGTTATGGAGTAGAAGGAGTCTTGCCCGACATTTCGTGTAAGAACATCATAAACTCCGCCATCATACCCAATATGAGAGAGGGTGATATAAACAGAGCAGTAGACGATGCCACCAATCTTGTTTCCCAGGTTCTCACAGATCCGGCAGTTGCGGAGGAAATAAGATCCAGACAGCCGGACAATCACTCGGGGGCAGTAAACGCGCTTTCCGGTGAAGTGATATGGAAGTTCATAAGGATTGTGGCAACCTGCGCTTTCCTTTTCAGTCTGGTGATGTTTGTCAGATACCTTTTCAAGGGAAGAAAAAAGAGCGACAATTACCACAAGGCAATAATGTGGCGCGATTCCTTGCCGGTCTTCGGCTGGACAGCCCTGCTTTCTCTTGGCTCGGGAATCATCTTTCTGGCTTTTGCGTTCCTACTTTACAGGTCATACCGCACCCGGAAACTGAAATGCACCACATGCGGCACTCGCATGAATCGCCTCAAAGAAGAGGAGGATAATGAACTGCTGTCGGACTCTCAGGATTTCGAGGAGAAGCTTGACACTATCGATTACGATGTATGGGAATGCCCGCACTGCGGAACCATCGAACGATACGCATTCAAGAAGAATCAACAGAAATATACAGAATGTCCCAAGTGCCACACAGTCGCGATGTGTCAGATAGCAACAAGAACTATAGTTCCGGCAACCACACACCATCAGGGCACAGGTGAAAAGATATACGAATGTAAATTCTGCCACAATCAAAAGAGAAAACAGTTTGTTATACCAAGAAAAGAATCCGCAGCTCCTTTCATAGCCGGGGCTGCCATCGGTGCCATGACAGGACATCGAGGTAACGGCGGCGGATTCGGGGGAGGATTCGGCGGTGGCTCAACAGGAGGCGGAGGAGCCTCTGGAGGATGGTAATAAATTAAGAATTTGTTTAAAAACAGTATATATATTATGAAGAAAAGAGTCTTATATGCAATCGCCGTCATGGCTTCGCTTGCCCTGTCAGGCACATCCTGCACAACAGACAAAAACAGCGACAATAACGAGTCAGTCTCGTCAAGAGACATCAAATTCGAGTCTTATACCTATGACTACATCGGTGAATTTACCAGTTCTGACACTCTTGAGGCTCCAGGAGGAAAACTTGTAAGGTTTATCGGACAGGGGATACTTCCGCAAGATATAGGTGACACCGATGTGAATGCCTTGAGAGAGACATTGCTGAACATGGCGGGTGTGCGCATAACCGACGGCAATGCGAAACCAGTTCTGCCGGATTCCATGCAACTAACCGATCTCCCTGCATCAGAAACCGAGGCATGTGGCGAAACCGTGTCCACTCTGACTACAACCCTTGTAACTCCAAGAGCTGTGGTCTGGGAAAATATGAATTATGCATACGCATGTCTTGCCGCCCACGGAAACAGCTCTACCAAATACGTCAATTTCTGTCTTACTAACGGTAAAGTCATATCACTGGGAGATTTGTTTAAAAAAGATTATAAGGACACTCTGCTCCAACTGATACGCGATAAAATCAAGAATGATGGCTATGATCTTCTTGTGCCGGTTGATCAGATTGGAATTCCGGCTCAGTTCGGTTTAACTTCAAAGGGTATAATATTCAGCTATGATCCGTATCAGATCGCGCCATACTCAGAGGGCACCATACAGGTGGAACTCTCAGCCGGTGAACTGTCTGATATACTGAGTCCGCACGGACTCTATATTTTGCTCGGGATCAAAGAGACGAAGTGACCTTCCTGAGTCTCAGCTCAGAGGAGTCATCGGGAAAGACAAGTCTCAGCAATCCGTTGTCCGACTGCGCCTTTATCCCCTCTACCGTCTTACCTGTCACATCTATCCATTCAACATTATAGATTCCTTCGAAAGGGCTGGCGACAAGTCGGCCCTTTAATATGCCGGGAGACCATGATGACGGATTTTTAACGGCTCCCCCAATGTAGAGGATATCATAGCCGGTATCCGACTTTACAAGAGCCAGGAGGTAATCACCGCCCATCCGCAGCCTGTCGTCTTCAAGCATAAGATCAAACACTCCCCATATACCCTCCATTGAATCTGAAGAACGCTCAAGATATGCCATGAGGTCTTCTGTGTTTCCAAAATGGGGGAATCCTCCCGATGACACTCCTGCAGTTTCCAGACAAATGTGATCCACATCAAGTTTTCCTCCCGGCCACAACGCGTAACCGATACTGTCAGCCTCGAACCCTTCTGACAGAAATTCCGACATAGTCTTGTAATTTCTGTTGCCGCCACGAAGCTTCCAGCCGGAAGAGTCAATATTGATCATAAAGGCGTTCTCCCCTCCATAAAGATCAAAATCAGAGAAAAAACGTTTCTTTTCACAAACGTTATCTCCGATTTTCACTGTCATCTCAAGATGCGGAGACGTGTACGTCTCGTCAAATCTGTCGTCAACATTTTTAAGCGATATGACAAATGTCTTTTTCCCCTTCAGAACCATTCCCCATTCGGAACCTGACAGATCAGCCGCCCGGAATTTCCACGTTAGATTCCCCCCCCGAGGCGCGGCAACAATGTCATACTTAATATCTTTACCTTTGTTTTCCACAAGAAATGCCGAATCTGAGGCACTTGCAAAACCGGTGAAGCCCCGG
>NZ_CAJMXD010000135.1:0-7125 GCF_905219685.1 Barnesiella sp. CU968 | reverse complement strand
GACCCTAAAAGCCTTAAAGACCCTAAAGTCCTTAAAGACCCTAAAGTCCTTAAAGACCCTAATATTTTCAACTTAAAGCGAAGTCATAAATTTCAAAATTCTATGAAGAAAGCTTTTATATCACTCTTTCTTCTGACGGCAGGCGTATTCGCGTCTTCCGCAGAAAACCTTGTGATCCTCACGACCAACGACACCCATTCAAACATTGATTTCGACAATAACGGACGTGGTGGAATACTCCCGCGCAAAACCATCATAGACTCCGTGCGCAAGGCGGAAAAGAATGTGATACTCGTCGATGCCGGCGACATGGTTCAGGGAACACTCTATTTCAAATATTTCAAGGGTGACGTGGAATACCCGATTTTCAACATGATGGATTATGACATCAGGATTCTCGGAAACCATGAATTTGACAACGGACTTGAGGAACTTGCCAAATATTGGAAAGATGTAAAAGCCACACGCCTCTCGGCAAACTACGATTTCAGCATGACCCCTGCCAGGGGACTGTTCAAGCCATATGTAATCAAGAAAGTCGGGAAAAAGAAAATCGGTTTCTTTGGCATAAATGTAGATCCTGAAAGTCTTATATCGAAAGAGAACTACGAAGGAATGAAATATTACGATGCCATCGAGACAGCCAACAAAACTGCGGCAATGTTGCGCGACAAAGAAAAATGCGACCTCGTTGTGGCTGTGACACACGTCGGGTACGAAGCTATTCCCGGCAAAGCCTCGGATATGGAAATGGCGCGCCGCAGCAAGGATATAGACATTATAATTGGCGGTCATTCGCATACGTTTGTAGACCCCGCCACTCCCGAAGCGACACCATACTGGATCAACAATGCCGTCGGCAAGCCCGTGCTGGTGACACAGACAGGGAAATACGGCCGTAATGTAGGATATATCAATATCGACCTTGACGACATAAAGGACCGGAAGTTCGATTACGAGTATATCCCGGTGACCGACCGCTTCTCACCCGATGCATACGACAAGAATATCGAGCGTTTCCTTGCGCCTTTCAAACACGCCGTTGATTCGGTAAACTCCAACATCGTGGCGTGGAGCCTACAGGATATGTCGAACAGCGGACGCACCGGTGCCTACCCGAACTGGACAGCTGATTTCGGTCTGGATTTCGGAAGACATATAGCCGACAGCATCCGTTCGGCAAAAGGTGATTTCCCGCAGATAGATCTGTCGATAATGAATGTCGGAGGAATACGCCAGCCGATGAAGAAAGGTGCTGTGACAGAAGGTCAGATCCTGTCTACATTCCCGTTCTCAAACCATATGACAATCATAGAAATCAAGGGGAAGGACATTATAGACGCACTTAAGATCGCAACCGCCAAGGGGGGTGAGGCGGTAAGTGCCAACATACGCGTTGTCACCGACGGGAAAGGAAATCTGCAGAAGGTGATTATCGATGGAGAGGAGATGAATCCGGAAAAAATGTACACACTGGCAACCATCGACTATGTGGCAAACGGCAACGATGACCTTGTGTCCATGGCAAACAACCGCATGCTATGGCAGAGTAAACATGAAATGTGCGTATATGTGCTCGGATACCTCAAACACCTCACTGAACTCGGAATTCCTGTAAGCTCGGATCCGGAAAGCAGATTTGTTGAGAATGTGAAAATTGAAATCGACCGGTTTCTGAGCGAAAAGAACCAACCGTAACAATAACTGAATCATGAAAAAGCTCTTGCTTGCAGTTCCGGCAATAACGGCTCTGCTTCTTTCGGGAAGCGGATGCACTGCGAAACGGCAACAGGAAGAGCAGAAACAGATCGCACCCGTCGAAAAAAGCGATCTTACCGAATCCGCATACAGCTGCGCCGACTCCGTCATCCGGACAATGAATCCGGAGCGGAAAGCGGCGCAGCTTTTTATGCCAGCCGTCTATGCTTCGTCTGATCCATACACTCTGGCGCGGATACGCGAATATGCCCATATCGGTGTAGGAGGACTGATTCTGCTGAAAGGAGACACGAGATCGGCGGCGATTATAGCCGACTCTCTCGCACACTGGTGCGAGACACCTCCGTTTATCGCGATCGATGCCGAATGGGGACTCGCCATGAGACTGAAAGACGCGCCGGAGTTTCCGGTAAACTCAAGAATTTCCGAAGACGCGGATGAGGAAACATTATACGAATACGGAAGAGAAATGGCGAGAGAGTGTCGCAGAATAGGAATAAACATGGTTCTCGGTCCGGTGCTTGACATCACTACAGAGGGAACCTACATCGGCAGAAGATCATTCGGTCCGGATCCGGATCGTGTCTCTGTTCTCTCCATATCATATGCACGCGGACTGGAAAGCGGAAATGTGATGAGTGTCGCAAAACATTTTCCCGGACACGGAGCCGCAAGCGTGGACACCCACCGCATGAAAGCGAATATCGACCGCAGTCTGCAGAGTCTCGACAGCGTAGATCTCCAGCCCTTCCGCAGATATATCGAACAACAGTTGTCAGGAATCATGATCGGACATCTCGCGTTTCCTGCGATTGACCCTCAAATGCTCCCCGCTGCTGTATCGCGCCCCGTAATCACAGACCTGCTCAGAACAGACCTCGGATTTGACGGACTCGTGCTGACAGACGCCATGAACATGCTTGGTGCCGAAGGATATGGCGCAGACAAGGCTGTGGAAGCGGGTGCAGATATTATTCTTGCGCCCAAAGACACGCGGCGGGAGATTAAAAACATAATTGCCGCAATGGAACGCGGAGACATAACCGAACCGGACATAGACATGCATCTACGCAGAATACTGTTCAGGAAATTTCTACTGAAAGCCGGATACAAGCCAGAAACGGCGATGCCCGACAGTGTCAACAAGGTTCTTAACTCACCGGAAGCAGAGCGTATCCGCAAAAGACTGATGATTCAGAACCTGCCTTGATCCCGATATGAATAAAAACCGGAAGCCGTGATTATAAGATGGTCGAGAAACCTTAGATCCATTGACTCGCATCCTTTGCGGAGTTTCTCCGTAATACGGTCATCGTCCACACTCGGCATCGTATTGCCCGAAGGATGGTTGTGACACAGCATCACACCTTGCGCATCGCGCAGCAATGCCTCTTTTATTATCTTTTTAAGATCGAAGACCGAAGCGACCGCACTCCCGCGGGTCATCTTCTCTTTTGAGATTATTTCATTTCGGCGATTCAGATATATCGCCCATATCTCCTCATGCGGAAGATTGCCGATTTCATGGCGCATTACATCATATACATCGCGGGAGCAACCGATTTTCACGCGATTTCCTACCGTCTCGCCGCAATAACGGCGTATAAGCTCCATGACAGCTTCGATCTGAAGGGCTTTTGTTGTGCCGATTCCTTTGACTTTCATAAAGCTGCCGCGCTCCATTCTTTCGAGGTTGAAGAGCTTGTTGTCGCAGGAACGCATCAGATCCCTGCACATTTCCGTGATAGGTTTGCCGGGGAGTCCCGTGCGAAGGACAATAGCCCAGAGATCGGCTGTCGGAAGCACTTTGCAACCATGCTTCAACGCGCGCTCCCGCGGCTGGTCATCCGGTGACATCTCCTTGACGGTTAGCGTATGCGCCACCGGACATGACGAATCATAATCCTTCATTGCTTCCCTTTCTGATTTCAATTTCCTTGGAAACATCGCGTCCTTTGCCAAGTATTATCTTGGAAAAGTATGCCTTTATAAAACCGCTGCCATAACCTGTAAGCTGCACCATCGCGGCGCCTACACCCATCGAGGCTATTTTCAGACTACGCGTGGCGATAATGCCACCGATCCACAATGCGATTATATAGAGCAACAAAGGCAACAATAGCCATTTGCAGAAAAAAGAGCCTATGACAAGAAGTGCCGCGCCTGTCGTGAACACGGCGGGCAGCCAATGCACAAGCTTCATGGAACCGGGATAAAGCAATTCAAGAGTTATTCGAGACATGCCGAATACATGGACCTGCTTCCAGAATTTCTTCATGTCCACACGCCTTTTGTGATAGACATAGACATCAGGATAGAGAGAGATTCTGAATCCGGCGTTACGTATGCGCGTACTCATGTCTATATCTTCACTGAACATCTCCCGGAAGCCACCGACCTTTTCATAGACCTCGCGGGAGAAGCCCATATTGAAGGTGCGCGGAGTGAATTTCTCCATCGAGACTTTGCCGCCGCGTATACCGCCGGTGGTAAGGAATGAGGTCATTGCGTAATTTATCGCTTTCTGCGTATCCGAGAATGAATCATGGGCGGCATCCGGACCTCCGAAACAGTCAACAGGATTCTCCGCAATGCTTTTTCTGAGTCCGGCAATATAGCCGGGGGGTAAAATGCAGTCGGAGTCGACAAAGACAAAAAAGTCTCCGTCGGCTCCGGCTATTCCGTAATTCCGGGCGATGCTGCGCCCTTCGTTAGATTTTTTCCAATATTTGAGCCTCAGCCCCTCCGGACCTTTGCCATCGGGAAGTGAAAGCTGGGTTGAGCCATCCTCGACAAGTATTATCTCGAATCCTTTGTCGGTCTGGCATTCAAGGCTTCGGAGGAGGTCAGCAACCTCTTCACGCCTGTTATACACAGGCACGATAATTGAAAACAATATCTCCTTTGCCTCTTTCATGAGTCGCTATGCAGGTGTTACGCCTTGACGCGGCCAACGTAGCTGCCGTCGCGGGTATCGATCTCGATAAGCTCGCCTTCGTTGATGAAGAGAGGCACTCTTACGGTAGCACCGGTCTCGACTGTAGCCGGCTTGAGTGTATTTGTTGCCGTATCGCCTTTAAGTCCTGGCTCTGTGTATGTGATCTTGAGAACCGTCTTCATAGGCATTTCGGCATAGAGAACGGTATTGGTTGAAGAATCGCTTACAACCTCCACAGTGTCACCTTCTTTCATGAAAGCAGCGCCTGTCACGAGATCCTTGCTGATTGGAATCTGCTCGAAAGTCTCGTTGTTCATGAAGATATCGTCTTCGCCATCGGCATAAAGATACTGGTAGGGACGACGCTCCACACGTACGTCTTCAAGTTTCTCGCCGATGTTGAAACGGCGTTCGATCACGCGTCCGTCAACCACGTCTTTTAGTTTTGTGCGCATGAATGTGTTTCCCTTTCCGGGCTTTACGTGAAGAAACTCCACGCAGAAATAGAGACGGCCGTCGAGACGGATGCAGGTGCCGTTCTTGATGTCCTGAGCGTTCATCATATCTTTTATGTCTGTTGTTATGTTTATAATTATGCCGCAAATTTAGTAATTTTTTTTCACACGCCGAAACTGACCGCCGGACAACATGGAAAATTAACATAAAAAATGACGTAAATTTGTGTTTTACCTGATTTTTGATTCCTAAAATTTGGCTATTCGAAAATGATTAGTTAATTTTGCACTCCGAATGCGAACTACACATTCTTTACCGAAAAAAAATTAAAATTATCATAAAATGAAAAGAACTTTTCAACCCTCCAACCGTCGCAGAGTCAACAAACATGGCTTCCGCGAGAGAATGGCTACCAAAGATGGCCGTAAGGTTTTGGCTCGTCGTCGCGCCAAAGGTCGCGCTTCGCTCACAGTTTCCGACCACATCGCCGGCAAGTAATCCCAACGATTGTCGGGGAAAAAGGATTCCCACAAAAAATGCGGTTCAGCATTGCTGAACCGCATTTTTTGTGGTTTCATTCAGAACGGTTTGCGATATTTGGTGGGATCATTGAGCTCTTCAAGGATGGATAGATAGGAGGCGTAACGGCTCTCCGAGATTATGCTTTGCTCCACGGCGGGAATCACCGCGCAACCTGGTTCTCCGGTGTGTTTACAGTCTGAATAACGGCAACCACATCCTATACGGAAGATCTCGGGGAAGAAATGAGACACCTCCTCAGGCTTAAAGTCTATGGTTCCGAATCCTTTGACACCAGGAATGTCTATGATTTCTCCTCCGCCGGGAACAGATATCATCTCCGAGAAGGTAGTGGTGTGCATGCCGGTGCGGTGCATGTCTGAAATCTTTCCGGTCTTCAGACAGGTTCCCGGCACTATCGCGTTGATGAGGGATGACTTGCCCACACCGCTGTTTCCGGCAAAGAGTGTTGTCTTACCTCTCAATTCTTCCACAAGAGATCCAAGACCATAACCGGTCTGCGCGGAAACCTCGAATACAGGATAACCGATCGAGCGGTAAAGACCCGCCACAAGATCACCGAGCATACGGTCGTCTTCATCCCAGAGGTCTGTCTTGTTGAGAACTATCATCGCCGGAACGGAATATGCCTCGGCTGTGGCAAGAAAACGGTCTATGAAGGTTGTGGGGGTCTGCGGGTCACGCAATGTCGCAACCAAAGCCGCGCAATCGAGATTAGCGGCAAGAATATGGGATTCCTTTGAAAGATTCGACGCACGTCTTATGATATAGTTGCGACGTGGAGAAATAGCTGTTATATAATCTGCATCCTCCGCCGAACCCGCTACTGTGACGCGATCCCCTACGGCAACGGGGTTTGTGGTCCGTATACCCCTGATCCTGAAATTGCCTTTCACCCGGCAGGAAGTCTCCTCGCCGGAATCGAGCCTGACCACATAGGAAGAACCTGTGTTCCTGATCACTGTTCCCTCTCCTTTTATAATTGAAGAAACATCTCTATTTTTTGATTTCATAACACAAAATTAACTTATTTCTTAACAATTTCAGTCAATAGGTTGTTAAAAATATAGCAAATTAAGATAAATTGACCGTCAAAAACGTTATAAATTTTGCAGTTTGACAAAAATTAGCCAACTTTGCAATCGTAAAACACTAATTTAAATTATAAGAGGAAATGAACATTGAATCAATTGGAACATGGGCAGGCGAGGTGTATAAGGCACTTGACTCGTCTGATACCCGCATGCTTGGTTTCAAAGCCGTAAAGAAAGCGACCAAGCTCAAGAAAGATGAAATCATGGCAGCCCTCGGCTGGCTCGGACGCGAAGGAAAGATTGTAATCGCCCAGAATGACGAAGACATCGTTATCACTTTAGTCTGAAACAATCAAAGTATGCAGGATGACTATCCTGCATGCCAACCGGATAACAGATACGGCGGAGTTTTAAAACTCCGCCGTATCTGTTATCCGG
>NZ_CAJMXD010000134.1:0-7144 GCF_905219685.1 Barnesiella sp. CU968 | reverse complement strand
TGCCGAACAGGTCAGACAGCTTGACACCCGTATCTCATCCCTTGAATCGGAAATCACTGCCTCTGAGGCTAAACTTAAGAAGATGAGAGAGGATTACCTCAACTCAATCCGTAAGATACGGGGAAAACGCAATTCGAATTCCACTCTCGCTTTCATTTTCTCTTCCAAAAATTTCAGTCAGGCAATGCGCCGTATGCGTTATCTGAAACAGATTTCGGCTTGGCGGTCGAAGAAATCGGCGGAGATTTCTGAATCGGTCAAGGAGCTGACATTACAGAAGGAGAAGCTGGAGGAGTCAAAACGGGAGAAGGATATCGCCCTGTCCCGTCAGGTAGCGGCACAAAACAGACTCAACGAGCAATACCGGCAGCAGGACGCGCTGGTGGGTGAGCTGCGCCGCAACGGACAGGCACTGCAGTCTCATCTTGCAAAAAAGCAGCAGGAGGCAAACGCACTGAAGAGCCGCATAGCAGCTCTGATCGCCGAGGAGAACCGTAAGGCGGAAGAGGCAAGAAGAGCCGAAGAAGCCCGGCGTGCCGAAGAGGCGCGAAAGGCGGAGGAAGCAAGAAAGGCGGAAGAGGCAAGACTCCTTGCGCAGGAGGAAGCCGCTAAAAGCAAGAGCGACAACAAGAAAAAAGAGGATAAAAAGAAATCTCAGACTGCAAGAAAAAAGAAATCCGACGAAAAGAAAGATTACGCAGAGGCACGCAAGCGCAAGCCGCGTGGCGACAAGTCTTCAACGGCTTCTAAGGCGAACACCGCGAAAAGCTCGGCTTCCCAGGCAGGTAATTTCGCGGCAATGCGTGGTTCGCTGCCAAGACCCGTCTCGGGCGCGTTCCGCGTGACAAGCCAGTTCGGACGCCATTCGTTGCCGGAACTGCCGGATGTGATGTATGACAATCCGGGAATCGATGCCGAAACATCCGCCGGCGCGTCGGCGCAGGCTGTTTATGGAGGACGCGTTTCCGGAGTATACGTTATTCCTGGCTTCTCCACGGTTGTGATTGTGAACCACGGCAATTATTATACCGTCTACGGAAACATCGCCTCTCCTTCAGTAAAAGTGGGAGATGTCGTGAAACAGGGTCAGGCAATCGGCAAACTCGCTCCGTCGGAAGATGATCCCTCGCATTCTTCCATTCATTTCGAAGTCTGGAAAAACCGCGACAAGTTCAACCCCCTCGACTGGATCAGATAATCTCCTCCGCCACCATGATAACCATCTCAAGATATACCCCTGAATCAAGACACGAATGGGACAAATTCGTGAGAGATGCCAGAAACTCGACATTCCTGTTTCTCAGGGACTATATGGATTATCATGCCGACAGATTCAAGGATTGCTCTTGGATAGCACGCAAGGGTTCGGGCATCGCGGCAATCCTGCCTGCCAATGTCTCCGAAGACGGCATCCTGCATTCACATCAGGGACTCACATATGGCGGCTGGGTCCTTCCTGAGCGTCACGTCGACGGAGCTGACATCCTTGACATATTCGAAGCGGCAATAGAGAAGTGGAAAGATGAAGGATATAAGGCACTCGACTATAAACCACTTCCTTATATATATTCTCTCCACCCTTCTCAGGAAGATGAGTATGCACTGTTCAGGCTTGGTGCTGTGCGAACGGAATGCAATCTTTCAACAGCAATCCCCATCGCGGAAATATGCCGGCAGGTTATAGGGAATGAAGAATCTTCCGATAGTCCGCGTAGTTTTTACAACAAGCTTCGCCGCAGGGCGTTGTCCAAATCTGCACGTCTGGATTTTACCATCAAAGAATATAACGATGCCGCCCCCATTATGGCAATGACCACTGCATGCCTGAAAGAGAGGCACGATGCGGCTCCCGTGCATTCAATAAAAGAGATGCAGACACTGAAGGACCTGTTTCCCGAACAAATAAGATTCTGGATACTTGAATATGCATCCTCTCCGCAGGCTGCCGTGTGCATATACGACACCGGCAGGGTGGCACATGCGCAATACATAGCAACTACTACCTTAGGACGCGAACTTGACCTCCTTACTCCCCTCATCGATTATCTGATAAACGAAATATACACCTCACGCCCATACTTTGATTTTGGAATAAGTAACGAAAACGGGGGGCAATACCTCAACCGGGGACTGCTGCGTCATAAAGCCTCATTCGGTGCAACAGGAGTTGCATACAACCGCTATTTCCTTGATCTCGCCTAACACCGCACTATCCTGATAATACGCCCCTGAATATATATTGCACAAGCCCTCTATCAGGTTTGCAATCCTAAAGATTTTAATATTTCCATCAGATACCGATAGTACACTAATGACTTTCCCATAAGTTATTTAGCCTTCACTACATCGATATTTTCAAAAAACATCAATATATAGGAACTGACAATATCCATGGTTCAGAAAACATATTGTATGATACCCTTCCGCCGCTATGTCTCTATAAAAGGAAGTATCAATTACTGAGTTTGCACAAAAAATGACAAAACATGCTAACAAAAATTAACGGATACATGCGGAAATGTGAAAAATTCTTTATAACTTTGTAATACAACCGAAACACTGGATCATTAACCTTGTGATTTAACGTTTCGCACACAAAAACCTAACATTTTCAACACATTGCCGTCAATAAAAAAAATCAAAAATAACACAATATCAAACAACAATCTATTAAATTAACAACTTATGGGAAAGTTTTTACTATCATTAATGTGTCTGATTATTCTTAGCTTTAGCACTAAAGCTGAAGAAATCAGTTTTGCAGAGGGTTTGCCAACCGACTGGCAAAAAGCAGGAACCACTGCAAGTGTAACCCGAGTAAACAAAAAGTGCTTGCAACTTCAAAAAGGAGCTTCAATAACCTCTCCTGTCTATAACAATGTATCTGAAATTAATGTTGAATTAAACATTAGTAATAAAGCAACAACATTAACAATTGAACAAAGCCTTGACAATGTCAACTGGACTACACTTAAAACCATCGCTAAAGCTGAATGTTCAGTAGAAGAATGGAGACAATTCAAAATTCCCACACAAGGTGACACATCTAATGGTGTTTCTTTCAGACTCAAAGCTACAGCATCCTCCTATTATATCTCACTATTTGATTATACCATTATTACAACAGGTCCTATTGAACCTGTATTCAAAGGTATACCACAAAAAGAAGACGGTAGTTTAGGATATGAAATAACAATCGGAGAAACCCAATCTCTACCAACAATTGAACCCTCTGAACTTACATATTCTTTTTCCACAACAAATAATGACATCATTGACATTGATGAGATTACAAAGACGATAACAGCAAAGAAAATCGGAACTGCAATCGTTAATTTCACAACAGAAGCATTTGAAGATAAATATCTTGCGGGCAATGGTTCATTTGAAATATCAGTAGTGGGCAAAGAACCAAAACTATCATTTGCCAACGAATCTGTTTATGGCAAAGTTAACACAGGTGTTGTATGGCAACAAGTTACTGTTACAGAGCCTGAAGAAAACCTCGGGGCAATAACATATTCATCATCAGATCCGGAAATCGTAACAGTTGATGCATCAACAGGACAAATCAAGCCTTCCGATGTAAAAAAAGCCGGAGTTGCAACAATTACCGCAACCATAGCTGCAAATGGAGATTATGCAGAAGGAAGCTGTTCATATATGATAGTAGTAATTGATCCTAATGCGGAAGTAAAACCCGGTGAGACCTTATTCGATTTCACTACAACAAATCCATATGGCATGACAACCATGTCTGGAAACACGACATCATATGAAAGGGATATGGATAATCCTGTTACTTCAATTGCAGGAGTTAACGAAACAGTCATTATTTCTTTTGACGGAAGATACAGATCCTGGAAGACATCAAACTCAAATGAACTTCGGGTTGAAAAAAGTAACACAACCGACCCTGCGTCTTCACTGACAGTGAAAGTTCCTGAAGGATATAAAATAACTAAAATTGGAATTACAGGAAGTGCCGTGACCCCCAAATATTCACCCGAATCCGGTGATTCTCCTGATGATGATTTCAATTCAGTATGGATCCCGACAGTAATAGATGGAAGCTCACAAGTTGTTGACGAAGTCACTATAACTGCCGACCCAAATCAGCTTAAAATATCTAAAATCAACGTCATGTGGGATGCTTCAGGTTCAGATATGAAACCGGCACAATTGACGTTCGCTCCAAATGTCAATGGCATATATGTAAACGAGGAAGCTGAAATTAACGCTGTTAACAATCCGGAAGGTCGCACTATAACATATTCAATAGCCGGTCTTAACGCAGATCAATATACGATCACACCTTCAGAAGATGGCAAAACAATGAAAGTACGTGTGAATACTCCCGGAACATACACACTCGAAGCAAGAAGCGCTGCAGGTGACGGATTCCGCGACGGCTTCGCAATCATGCGTCTGAACGTATACCGTCACCTTGCCGTTTATGTAGCAGACGTAAAGATAGAACAAGATGAAATAAATACAGAAACTGAAACGTATATCAGGATTGATGTACCGGAAAATGCTTTCCTTTACTACAAATTTGAAAATTCATCAACTCCTGAGACTACAGCTGACGATATAACAGACGAGAACTTGCTTCCCGGATATACTTTATATGACAACGGAGACGATATTCCAATCCCCGCAAAGACCATAGGCTATTTCAATTTCTATATCGCCAACTATGGTTACAAATCGCCTATCCGTAAGATTGCCCTCAGCTTCGAAACGGGAGTAACTGATATCGACGCAAACACGGAAGATGGCGTAGTGCGTCTGTTTGACCTCAACGGCCGTCAAATCAATGGAGAGCCGGAGAAGGGTGTATACATCCGCATTCAGAACGGCAAGGCTTCAAAAGTGCTCGTGAAATAATGCTGAGATAAAACTGAAGTAACTTTTAATTTCAATTATATGGCAGGATACGTGTGCATGCACTTGTATCCTGCTTATTTTTTTATCACTTGCTCGGAAGATTATACATTATTAAAGAGAGAATAAATAATTAGAGGGTTAAGAGCTTGTTTAAAAATGAAAAAGCTAAACTGTCAAGATATAAGAGGCTTGATAATTTGACAAATTTTTCAAAAAAATTTATAGTATAACGATTGCATTTTGATAAAAATATATTAACTTTACACCCGATAAACTGGGGTCACTCAGGGAACAGTGACTTTTTTGTTTTCAAATAACATGATAAGTGACTTTTTTATTTTTTAGATTCCCTAATTGATAAAAAATTAAATGAGCAAGCAAAACACCTTTAAATCCTCCGTTATAGGGATGCAGGGCAATCTTCTTTCTTTCGCTCTCAAACTGACCACCGATAAAGAAGAAGCACATGATCTCGTTCAGGACACAACCCTCAAAGCGCTCAACAATGAGGAGAAGTTTGTGGACAACACTAACTTCAAGGGTTGGATGCTGACGATCATGCGCAATATTTTTATCAACAATTATCGTAAGAGCGTTAGAGAGAGCACCATGGTGGATTCTTCAGAGGATTTTCACCATTTGAACCTTTGCCAGGACTCTGGTCTTGAAACGCCTGACGGTGCTTATGCTGTGGGTGAGATATCACAGATACTCGCCAAATTTCCAACGGATTTCCGCGAACCTTTCTCGATGCACGTGGCAGGTTACAAATATGAGGAGATTTCGGAAATACTTGACATGCCGTTAGGCACAGTAAAGAGCCGTATCTTCTTTACACGCAAACGTCTCCGCGAAATCTTGAAAGATTATCGTTAAACCGTATCCCCATTAGATCCTGACTATCGTCATCCGGGATGTTCCCTCCGAATATAATATTCAGATCATATCTAACAAGAAAAAGATGCCCTTTCAGGCATCTTTTTTCTTTTCTATCCTTACCAGCTCGATGCGGGTCGTGGTCATTTTCTCTATCCTGAACGCAAGGTCGCCTATTTTAAACGAATCCCCCTGTCTCGGCAAAGCCTGCAGACTTTCGAGAATATAACCCGAAAGCGTATGGTATTCCTCGCTTTCCCTTATGTCGAGTCCGAAATCCTCGTTGATAGCTGAAATCTCCATCCTGCCGGAGAACTCATACGCTCCGTCGGGAAGTTCACGCGCAACAAGGCGCTTCACATCGTGCTCATCCTCAATCTCGCCGAATATCTCCTCCACGATATCCTCAAGAGTCACAAGACCGGAAGTGCCGCCGAATTCATCCACAACCATGGCAAGCGTGCGTTTCTCGCTCATCATGCGACGCATCATCTTGTTGGCGAGCATCGTCTCGGGAGTGAAGATCACAGGCTTGAGCTTGCGACGCCAGTCTGCCGTGGAATTGAACATCTCCGATATATGTATATATCCCGCCACATCATCGATATCCTCCCTGTAGACCACCACCTTCGACAGACCTGTAGCAGTAAAGACCTTTATCAGTTTCTCGCGTGTAGTCCCCGCCAGAGGCACCGCCACAATCTCGTTGCGCGGTATCATGCATTCGGAAATCTGGGTGTCCTTGAAATCAATCGCTTTTCTGAAAATCTTCACCTCATTCTCCACAGCTTCTCCGTTCTCCCGGTCTTCCATGCTTTGCTGGATATAGTCGTCAAGCTCATCCATGGTAAGACGCGCACTGGCAGCCTCACCCGTATCGAGTCCGCAGAGTTTCATCAACCCCTTGGATATCACGGAGACAAACCAGGATACGGGATAAAGAATCAGATAGATAAGATAGAGGGGCAAAGCCAGAAGACGCATCATGAAATTCGGATTGATGCGGAATGTTGTCTTGGGAAGAAATTCTCCGAGAAGGAGGATGACGGCAGTCGAGAAAACGGTATTCGAAATTAGTGTCAGGACCTCGCTATGGTGGAACCATTCCTCGAATAACGGATTTACTATCACCGAAAATGATATACCGTAGATTACCAGCACAACATTGTTGCCCACAAGCAGCGTGGATATGAACATATCCTCATGTCGCGAGAAACCCTTGATGATTCTGTCTACCATCCCGCCCCGGGCGGCATCTATCTCCATCCTTACCTTTGAACTCTGCACAAACGCGATCTCGCAGCCTGAAAAGAGACCCGAGAAGAGAATAGCCACAACGGTAATCAATATGGCGAGACTTAAGGGTAATATCATAAGT
>NZ_CAJMXD010000133.1:0-7172 GCF_905219685.1 Barnesiella sp. CU968 | reverse complement strand
TAATATCGGGAATGGTCAGAGGCGACTTCATCTTCATGCAGAAAAGCTGGAATTTACCTTCCCTACAGATGGTAATCATTATTGTTTCGAATCACCTGCTCCGTTCTGACAACAGGTGAAAGGGTAGCTGTCTGTTGAGATAATGTTGAAATAATATTTGCGATATTGGCTTGAAAGTTTTGCAACAAATAGTTTTTGTATTATCTTTACCAAGTGGATTTTTAGAGTGAAATCATCTTGATTTTATGGCTCCATGCTTAATGAAATAAAAATGATAGGATATGTATGTCATTAGGGTATATGCCTGTGTTGTTGTCATGATGCTCTGCATGTCGTGTGGAACGCCTGAGGCTGATCGTGAATCGGCTCTTGAGGATTCTTACGCGCTGCTTGATGCAGAAATTGCAAGGAGCGGAGTCTATGAGAAAGAAAAGGAAGACAGGATCGGCAGGTTGCGTCTGCAATGTGCCGGAGAGGATGACGAGCAGCTGCGTACTGACATAATAAACAGTCTCATCGATGAATTTGCGGCATATAAATCAGACTCGGCGTTGTATTATATAAATTTAAATCTGCGCCGTCCGGAGATATTGTCGAAACCGGGTGAATATACCAGGTTGCTTATAAAACGGGCAGATGTGTTCGCACATGCCGGATTGTTTTCCGATGCCTTGTCTCTGATGCAAAAGATTCCGAGGGATTCACTTGATTCACACGAGTCGCTTCTTGAAGACTATTACTCTACTTATTGTGCCGCCTATCAATATCTGAGCGAATATGCAAATGAACATGAAACTGCACGCGGACATGAACAGAGACGTGCCTTATATGCCGATTCTTTGAGTAAGGTTGTTGACAAGGCGTCGTTTAATTGCATTTTAGTTACATCGGAATCGGCGCGTGACGGAAATCCGGAGGATGCAATCAAATTTCTACATACGTATCTCAAGAAATATCCATCAGGAACCAGGGAATATTCGATCTTGGCTTCAACGCTTGCCTATATATACAAAATTACGGGTGAAAAGGAGAAATATAAACGCTATCTGGTGGCAAGTGCCATTTCCGATGTAAGGGGAGCTGTAAAAGAAAACATGTCATTCAGGGAGATGGCTACAATCATGTTTGAGGAGGGTGACATAGAGCGTGCTCATCGTTATCTGAAGAAAAGTATAGCTGATGCTAATTTTTATTCGGCACTTATGCGCAACACCCAGTCTACCAAGATTCTGCCCTTGATAGATGATGCCTACGCCACTTTGCAGAATAAACTGACAGGCAAACTGCGGGCAATGATCTGGATTGTAAGCATAATATCTTGCATACTGGTGATTACGATATTGTTTATATTGAAGCAGTTCAAAAGTCTTCACCGGGCAAACGACAGAATCAATTCTGCAAATGAAAAATTGAGCGCATTGTCTGAAAAACTGAAAACCATTAATGACGAGTTGCGTGATTCGAATCGCACGAAGGAGCAGTATGCCGGTCTTTTCATGGAATATTGTTCTTCAGCCATATCCACGTTACGTTCTTATCAGCAATCGTTGCGCATTCTTGCCGCTCAAGGTGCCAACAGGGCGGTTTTGTTGAAGAAACTGGAATCTTCCGAGATGGCAGACGAGCTGCTGAGCAATTTTTATGAAAAATTTGACGAAGCGATTTTGAACATATATCCCTCTTTTGTTGAAAAATTCAACGCGCTCCTTATTCCTGATTACAGGGTGGTCTTGAAATCCTGCGAACTGCTGAGTACCGAGCTGAGGCTTTTTGCCTTGATTCGCATAGGCATTAACGACAGTGCCAAAATTGCTCACTTCCTATGCTGTTCGATTTCTACCGTCTACACATATCGGTCGAAGATGAGGAAACGCGCCATCGATCCTGATAATTTCGAGAATGAAGTTAAAGAAATAGGTTAAATTATTCTTTAAACAATCTCTAAATAATCTTGATTTTTTAAGTTTATTTGCAATTGTAATTTATTGGTTTATAATCTGTTGATATTGAATAATATTTTGATTTTTGTTTGATAGCCTTGATTGGGATAGTAAAGTTTATGAACTTTGCATTGTTCTGACGGAGATTGTCTCCGTTGCTGCCAAGAAAAACTATCACCTTTTAATCAAAAAATAAAATGAACAGAAAACCATGGAATTTAAGGGCGATCGTCTTCTCTATTTCACAGACGTTGGTTCTTGTAGCTGCTCCTTTATTTGCACAGGCGCAGTTGAAAGTTTCGGGCACTGTATCCGATCCTACGGGAGAGGTATTGATCGGTGTCAGCGTCTCTGTCAAGGGAAAACCGACCTTGGGAACCTCAACCAATGTCGATGGTCGCTACACCTTGAACGATGTTCCCGAAGACGGGACGCTAATCTTCAGCTATGTTGGCTTTAAGGCTCAGGAAATAGCGGTGAAGGGACGAAACGTTGTTGATGCGGTGCTGCATGAGAATCAGGAACTCCTCGACGAAGTTGTTGTAGTGGGTTACGGTTCGCTAAGTCGCCGTGAAGTGTCAAGCTCCATCGTGCAGGTAAACAAAAGCGATTTTCAGACTGGAGCGATGAATAACCCGATGGAGATGCTTACCGGTAAGGTTACGGGTCTAAACGTGTCCACAACAGCTGCCGCAAATCCTAACGGCAGTTCAGCTTTGCAGGTCAGGGGTGCCACATCACTGAGTGCAGGAAATGGTCCGCTCATAGTGATCGACGGTGTTGCCGGAGGGGATATCCGTACTTTGGCGCCACAGGATATCGAATCCATGTCAGTACTTAAGGATGCAGCGTCTGCCGCTATCTATGGTACGCGCGGTGCCAATGGCGTAATACTTATCACTACCAAGAAAGGTACCGGTACGCCCGGTTTGCCTGTAGTTACCTACGAATCATATGGAGCGCTTGCTTTCGGTAAAAACAGACCCGAAGTATTGTCACCCTACGAATGGCGATTGTCTCGCCGTGGTAACGATTATGGTGCAAGCACAGACTGGTATGACGAAATAACACGCGGACTTTGCCTATGACACCAACCAGTATGTCGGCATTGACGGCTCGTTGGCAAACGGAGGATATTACACAGCTTCTGTCAACTATAAGAGGGCAAACGGTCTTGACATTACCAGCGGACGTGAGGAATTTGGCGGTCGTGCCGCTGTTTCCGCCAATACTCTTGACAATCATCTCCGTTTAACGGCATCATTTAATGCCAGGAGGGTGAATGAGAAATGGGGTGACGACGGCATGTTTGACACAGCCCTCGGCATGAACCCTACAATTCCGGTTTTCAATACCGACGGAACATATTATCAGCCCACTTCCCCTACGGATATCAAGAATCCTGTTCAGCAGCTTAAGGTGAACACATCAGAGGGTAAACGTACTTATCTGCTCGGCACAACCGATTTGAAATATGATATATGGCATAACGACAACCATAATGTAAGCACTACGTTATCATATTCCTACAATTATAATGACCTGAAGAGCGATTATTACACTCCGTCAACTTCCGGAGAATCTTATTGGGGCGGTTATGCCGGCAGGGCATCCATTCAATATCAGAAATGGTATACGAACCGCGTGGAGTGGCTTGCCAACTATAGCTTCCGCAATGATGATCATGATGTACGTTTTGTAGGCGGTTATTCTTTCGAACGCAGCAACTGGGAGCAGATGTTCGAGCAGAACAATGATTTCACATTCGACAAGCCTCTCTGGAACGGCATCGGTGTCGGTTCATGGCTCGGACAGGGCAAGGCACAGATGTATGCCGGCAAGAGTGAGTCTACTTTGGTGGGCTTTTTCGGTCGTGTCAATTATGCTTGGAGAGGCATGTTGATAGCCAGTGCCTCCATCCGTCGCGAAGGCTCCACAAAATTTGGTGCAAACAAGAAATGGGGTAACTTCCCGGCAGTGTCGGTAGCGTGGGAAATGACGAAAGCTCCCTTCTTCAAGGACAAGGAACAGATTGTGCAGAGTTTGAAACCACGTTTCTCATATGGTATGACGGGACGTAGCGATTTCGATGCATACAAAGCTCTTGCAACTTATTCCACCGGTGGTCAGTACCTTATCGACGGAAACTGGATGACCGGTTATAGACCTTCGAACAACGCGAATCCGAATCTCGGCTGGGAGAAGCTTTCCAGTTTAAACGTTGGTGTGGATTTCATGTTCTTCAATCGTCTTAACGGATCTATAGAATATTTCGACCGCCGTTCGAATGACCTTCTGTATAATTACACAGCTCCTCAGCCGCCGTATGTGTATCCTTCGATTCTCGTGAATGTCGGCACGACAAAGAATACCGGTGTTGAGCTGACCCTTAACGGCAACATCCTCGTAAACACGCCTGTTACATGGGACATGGGAATCAATTATTCCTATGGCACAACCAAGCTCACAAAACTTTCCAACGATCTCTACCGTGCCTCCTATCTTGATCTCTATCAGAAACCGGGTGCAGGCACCAGCGAATACTTCTTCCGAGTGGAGGAGGGTGGAAAGATCGGGCAGTTCTATGGTTATGAATATGCAGGAACAGACGAGAACCACAACATGCTCGTATATGCTGCCGACGGTTCGAAAGTTACAGCTGCTTCAGCCAATCCGGAAGACAAACGTTTTATCGGAGATGGCGCTCCCAAGCATTTCCTCTCATGGAGCAATTCATTGAAATGGAAGAATTTCGACCTGAGCATGATGTTCCAGGGCGCTTTCGGGTTCAAGATTTTCAATATGCGTAAATACGGCATGGGACTTCAGGGAAGCGGTAGCGACAATGTGCTTCGCAGTGCATATCTTGACGATCGCGACACTTGGAGCGGCGGCGGTGTGATATCATCTTATTTCTTGGAACGCGGTGACTATTTCAAACTTGAAAACGTTACGCTCGGCTATAATTTCCCGATAAAGAACCGCCGTTTGCTCGATTCATTACGTGTATATGTTTCTGCAAAGAACCTCTTCACTCTTACCGGATATTCCGGAACGGATCCTTCGGCTGTGACTTCGACAGGTATCACTCCGGGAGTAGACGTGTCGAGTGCTTATCCTTCGGCAACTCAGATTACATTAGGCGTGACTATCCGCTTCAGGTGATCAATTCGTGAAACAGAAACCTCAATTTAAAATTTCTTATGAATCTAATTAAATATTTAGGCGCAATGTTTGCGGCTGCCACCATGACGGCAGTTCTGCCATCCTGCACCAATCTCGATGAGATCACTTACGACAGGATAGACGCCTCAGCATATTATCAGGACGAGAACAGCGTAAAGGGTGCTGTAGCATCAATCTATGCCAGCGCACAGAGCGGTTTCCTTGAATATTTCTGGTATCTCAACGAATTTCCGGCAGACCAGGTAACATGGCGCACATGGAACGGTGGAGCATGGGGATATGACGAAGCTGCAAAATTTGTGCTCTCGTCGCAGACGTGGAACTCCGAATCGGTGATAATACGCCAGGCTTGGGAACATGCTTGGGAGACCATCGGTCTTTGCAACACTCTCCTCGGAGACCTTGAGAAACTCAATCCGGCTTCGCTCGGTATGAGTGACAGCGCAATGAAGCAATATATCGCTGAAGTGCGGACCATGCGTGCATGGGCATATTATAATAACTTTGAGCTTTGGGGAGGGACGTTGCCCCTGTGTGTTGCAGCTGATGGCAATGTTCCAGGTTCCGCAGATCCGGATTTCAACAAGAGTTCGCAGATTATCTGGCAATTCATGGCAGATGAGCTTGATGGCTGTTATGGAGATCTTATTGCGGAACAGGGCAATCCCGGAACCCGGAACCGTCTTAGCCAGGGAATGAACCGTATGCTCAAGATGCGTCTTCTCCTCAACTCCGAACTTTGGACCGGAACGGCACGATATGACGAATGCAAGACGCTTTGCGAACAGATCATTGCCGGTGACTACGGAAATTATTCGATTGTTTCAGATTACCGTGACATATACGGCATAAATAACGAGACATGCCCCGAGGTGGTGTTCGCTTTCGCAATGGAAGCGGGGCATAATACCAACAATAACCGCAACACCCCCTTCCTCCCTTACAATTATGACCAGATGTTTGGATTCTCTTGCGATCAAGGTGGATGGAATTGCGTATGCATGGTGCCTTCGAAAGACAATACCGGCACCCTTGTGCCTTACGCAGGAACATCCAACCCCAAGAGTTTCATCTTCGATTATGGTGACAAACTCGGTGCTCCCTTTGACCGCATGAATAATGCCGACATCAGAAAGCAGCCCTTCAAATGCGATGCAGGAGGCAACTGGCGCGGAATATTCGCTATGGGTCCGCAGAAAGACTGGAACACCGGTGCCGACGTGCTTGCCGATGCCGATCTTCAGGACAAGCCGTTGATTTATGTGGATCAGGTAGGAACTTTCCAGAACCTCGGTCGTCAGCTCGAACCCGTGATGAGTCCGCGATGGGGAGAAACCAATTCCGGTTACAGGGTGATCCGTTACCCTATCTATCCCACTTCCACAGGTCTCGACTGGCGTAATGCCGATCAGGTGGAATTTCGTCTTGCAGAGGTTTATTACACACTTGCAGAATGTCATATGCGTTCCGGTAACCCCTCTATGGCGAAGAGTTACGTAAATCAGGTGCGCGGCAGATATTTCGGCGCATCAGATCAGAAGGAACTTGAAAAACCCGGTCCCGGTTTCGATACATTTGATGCCGACTGGCTTCTCAGCGAGTGGGGTATTGAATTTCTCAATGAAGGTCGCCGACGTCGCACCGACTTGCGCCGTTTTGACAAATTCACTCAAGGACAGTGGTGGTTCTTCGGACGTGCTACGGAAACCGACCGTCAACTACCCGCAAAACGAGACCGTAAATATGAATGGTATCCTCTGCCTCAGTCAGCACTTATGGTGAATCCCGGTCTTGTTCAGAATCCCAATTATTAAACAGCTTTTTAAAAGACTTCAAAATGAAAAAGTTCAAAATATCATATCTTTGGCTTCTTATGCTGCTTCCTCTTATAGGCGCGTGTTCAAAGGAAGACATCGTATTTGACGTGGAGTTGCCCCGTTTCGAACTTCGTCCCGGCTACCAGTTGCTTGAGGTGATAGTGCCGCAACGCACCATGCCTACTGACAAGATATATATCGTAGGTGAATTTAACGGTTGCAAGGATGT
>NZ_CAJMXD010000132.1:0-7217 GCF_905219685.1 Barnesiella sp. CU968 | reverse complement strand
CAACCATAAAAGGCCTCAAGGAAGCCACAAGATTCACTANATAAAANNTTTCGAATTAAATTTAAACAGTTTCTTACACCTAAAGATATGATAACAATGCAGTCACCAATGCTTTGTTATCACGTTTATCCCTAACAGCTATCCTTATAAATTCCTTATCATGTGGGAAGCCGCGCTTACCGCTACAATCCTTAATAAGAATATTATGATCCTTGAGAAGCAGAACAGCGAGTTCATGTGCCGTAAACCGATCTGTCACCTCACACAGGAAATAATTAGCCTGCGATGGCAAAACCCTAAGATAAGGAACAAGTTTAAGGATATTCTCAAAACGATCCCGTTCTTCTTTGAATTTGTCACACGCCAACCTGTAAGAATCTTCATACTTTCCGAATATCTGCATATAATATTCTGCAAACGAATTTATATTCCAAATAGAAACCTCCTTGCGTATATTTGAGATCATTGACCTATCGGAAGATGCAATAAAACCCAACCTCAAACCAGGCACTCCATAGCTCTTTGATATGGATTTCACTACATACAGACAAGGATACTTCTCAAGGATATCATTCTTGATAAGAGACATATTTTTATCTACTGTTGAAAAATCAACAAAAGACTCGTCTATCACGAGTTTGATGCCTCGCTCTCCCGACCATCCTGCCAATTTGTTTAATTCTTGCCAGCTAAGTATGTTTCCGGAAGGATTATCCGGGTTGATCACTATCAAATTATCAACCTCATGTTCAGAAAAATAAGCGATTATATCATCTGATGTATATCGGAAATCAGGATAGCTTGTTTCATAAATCACCAGCTTTTCTTTATCTATACGATTAGGATATTCTTCAAACGTCGGATATATCACGCCTATCTTACCTCTTAGATTCTCAACAAGCACCTTAATCAGTTCTGCAGCACCATTCCCAACTGCAATATAATCGCTTTTTACATTGAAATATTTCGAAGCCAGCATAGAATTAACACCCATGCCGGAGGGATACTGACGGAGCAATGTTCCGAAGTTTGATCCGATCTCGTCAACCATCCTTTCCGGAGGAAAATAAGGATTCACGAGATAACAGAAATCGAGCAGGCATTGATATCTCCAATATCCCCCATATGAATGGTTAAGGTTATATAAACGGCATTCCGGATCTGCAAACATAGTCTCGGCAATATGCAAATCCTGAATGTCATCGATCTCGTACCAACCGTTGGCATCTACAGGAACACCTTTTATACGGATATTACCCACCAATACAAGAAGACTGAGCACCTGCTCATAATATTCATTTTCGCCTATCGACTTTATATATGCCTCAAGAAAGGGAATATATTGGGAATTAATAAACGAACGAGACAGCTTGTATATATTTACTGTCTTATAGTAATTGTCTATATCTGAATAGCAGAAAGCCTTTTTATTTATAAAATTAACAATATTATTGTCGCCATCTATCTTCACCATTGTTCCATCCATCCATCTCTCATATTTGGAGACTAATGCACAATCGGGATAAGGATATGACAATAATTCATCCAACAGTTCATTCTCAAATATGATATCCGACTCAAGAAGCAGCGTATCATCCTCTTGAAATAATGACCTGGTAAGCGATAATGAATAAATATTGTTGGTCTTATCATATTTGCTATTCTCAACAAACATAATATTCTCGCCGGGATATCGAGACTTCAAATAGTTCTTAAGTTTGTCACCTTCATAGCCTATGACTATAATGATACGTGACAATGACAGACTTAAGAGATGATCCATCATCCTGTCAATGAGTTTCTCATTATTGACAGAAATCATACATTTTGTATTATTCGCTGTCAGATCACCAAGCCTACGCCCCATTCCGGCGGCTAATATTATTGCTTGCATAGCTACATCTTTATAGTACGTTCTTTATATTCCCGGATTCTTTGCCACTTTGATAAGCTGTTCCAGCGAACTTGATTTCTTCGGGCGCTGCTCCACGCAATGATCAAAGAAGGAAAGGCGGTGAATGTCGCTGCCACACACATCTATCATACCTTCCTTTAGCAACCATTCGCATTTCTTGCGTGCCGACTCTCCATAGCCCCCTACAAGAGAGATGATGTTGGTCTGAAACAACACGCCGCGCTCTTTCCATTTGCGGTAATCGCTCTCATCCATGTAGCGGTAACGCTCCGGATGGGCAAGCACGGGAACATAACCGAGTGCGAGCACACCCTCTATCATGTCGTCCATGCCGAGCGGGGGGTTCATATAGCTTGTCTCCACAAGGAGGTGATTGCCCGAATCACCTATCGGGAGGAATTCATTCCGCTCCAGACGCTCTTCAAACAACGAATCGAGCATGTTTTCGGAAGCGAGACAAAGTTCAATATTTCCGGAATATGCATTACGGAGAATATCGAAGCTTTCGCGCAACCCTTCGGGTGTATTGGGGAAATCTTCCATCACATGCGGAGTCAGCCACACTTTTCCGACACCGATCTCTTCGTATCTTTTCAGCACCTCAAGTGACTCCGCAAGCGTATTTATGCCATCGTCTACTCCGGGGAGTATATGGGAATGCCAGTCGGTGAAACCGCCGAACAATCCTGAATCTATCAATTTTTCCGTTGATCTGAATAGCCACATAATCTCAAAACTGCTTAACCGTAATAGCCATACGCGCCATATGATTTACGCGATGCCGCCTCCGTGCCGTTGAGCACTATGCTCATCTGCTTGAAGCGTTTGTTCCTGTAGATTGCGTCTATTTCTTCAAGTGCCTTGCGATCAAGGAGTCCGGCACGCACAACGAATATGGTACGGTCCACATATTTTTCCACAATCTGCGTGTCTACCACAACATCTGTCGGCGGACAATCCACAAATATGTAGTCATATTCTTTTCTCGCCTCATCAAGGAACTGACCTATCCTGCCGTTGTCAAGAAGCTCCGACGGATTGGGAGGGCGATGACCGATAGGCATGACCGACATCCCATTCTGACCGGCAACCGGCACGACGAGACTCTGCCAGTTGTCTGTGTTACCGGTCAGATAGTTTGAAAGACCTTTCGAGGGCATGTCGACAAACTGCGATGCGGAACCATGACGGAGATCGCCGTCGACAACGAGCACTTTCTTCCCTTTCAGCGCGAACGAGGCGGAAAGGTTGAAGGAGATAAACGATTTGCCGCTGCCGGGGTTGAATGAGGTGATCATTATGACATTGCCCCCTTCTTTGCCACGGATCATGAAGTCTATGTTGCCTCTCACAATCCTGAACGATTCGCTGACAGCGTCACGGCTTCCCTCTTTGACCGCCACGACCACACGCTCAAGCTCCTTGCTGTTCTTCTTGGCGGGCAAGAGACGAGCCATCCGGTCTTTGATCGATTTCTTGCCAACAAAAGGTATCTCGCCGGCGAACGGCGCAGACATACGGTCAAGGTCTTTGCGGCTGCGGACTTTGGTATCGGTTGCCGATATTATATAAATCGCCACTCCGGGCACGCACAACCCGAGAAACATGCAGATCGCAAGGATGAACTTGACTTTTGGAGCCACAGGCTGAAGCGAACCGGTAGGAGGCGTGATTATGCGAGTGTTATCGGCGGTAAACTTTTGGGTAAGCTCATTCTCTTCTCGCTTCTGAAGGAGATAGAGATAAAGTGATTCCTTCACTTTCTGCTGACGCTCCACACTAAGTAGATACTTCGCCTGTGTCGATCCCGAGGCAAGCTGGCTTTCTGCTGCGCCTTTTGCCCCTTCCATATTCCTTAGACTCTTATTCAGTGCCACAATCTGACCATTGATAGCATTCACGATAGCCTCCCGAAGACCTTTGATCTGACCGTCATAATCCACAACAAGAGGGTTGGTGTCAGAAGAACTTGCAGCCAGAGTGTTGCGTGTCAACAAGAGATTGTTATAATTGCTTATCTGGGCTTCGAGAGTGGGTGAGCCAATACCCGTATTTACAGGTATCACGCTCTTCGCATTGCCAGGATTGTTCAAATAATCGCGCAAATAAATAGACATCGACATTTGGTTGGTCACCTCAAGCATCTTGTTTGACATCTCAACAGACTGTTTCATCTGTGTCTTTGCAGCCTCCTCAAGATTCGGCACACGATGGTCACGTTTAAAATCGAAAATCTCATTATCTACATTGCCGAGTTCCCTTTCAATCAGCCTCAGACGGTCGTCTATGAAGCTTGAAGTGGCGACAGCCACACGGTTTTTATCATATACCCAGTTGTCGTTGTATACCGCCACAATCTCGTTAAGCACATCCACCGCACGCTGTGTCGACACATCTTTCATGCTGAGGTCAATCACATCCGCATCCTTGTCGGCAAGGTCAGCCTTGACGAGTCCGCCGTAGGTCTCCACGGTGCTCTGCATCCCGTCGCGCTCCACGATAATCTCGGTGACAGGCTTGTTTTTCTTCCCCTTTGGCGCAGTGTAATTTCCGTTGGCGGCTATGGATACTTTCCCCACGGGTGTCTCTATCGGTCCGGCACCTATCTTCGCCTTGACCTCTTTCTCGATCTCTTCATCGCCGTCGGGTGTCTCAAGATGAAACTTACTCAACACTACATTTCCGTCCTTCCCGAGTTCAATCCTGAATCCGGCACACTGCTGTTCCTCAAGATCATGGAATTTGACATTGACCGGCAGATTGCTGCCATAAAGTGTCTTCTCATGGAATCTGCCCGGAGTGCTGTAGTTCACGTCAAGTCCGAGATTCTTGACGACCTCATACATCACGGCTGGCGATGAAAGCGATATCAGTTCGTTGTTCACATTGGTATTCGAGGAAACCAGTCCCAGCGACGAGAAAGCGTTGCTGATATCAGCCACACCTCCGCCTCCGTCCTGATCCTTGATCAGAAGCTCCATACTGCGGGAATATACAGGCTGCTGGCGAAGCACATAAAGCACGCCCAGACAACAGAAAAGCACTATTGAAACCGTAAACCAACGCCATTTCGAAAGACAACACGCCAGAAAGTCTTTAAGAGAAAACTCCTCTGCAGCTTCCGACTCTTGCGTAACGTTTATATTATCAGACATCTCGATTCTTGTTTGTTGCTTACTTATTGATAAAAACCGCCAGAGTGGTCACGACCGAGGTCAGCAATGATGCAACCGACACCCAGAAACCTACACTNAGAGCGTTATNGCCGTTGACTGTGCTCGCACGTTTTTTCTGTGAATTGGGTTCCACATATATCACATCGTTCTGGCTGAGATAGAACGCCGGATTCTTCACAAGCGACGCGGCATCCGTAAGATCAAGCACATAGGTATTGACATTGCNGTCTTCGATGCGCACGACCTTCACATTCTTGCGCTGACCGTCCACCGTCAGGTCGCCGGCAAGCGCAAGAGCCTCTATAATATTGATATTATCGCGGTTGAGGTCATATCGTCCGGGCTTGTTGACCTCCCCGATGATGCTTATGCCCGTGCTCAGGAAATCGACAATAACCGTGGGGTCTTTCACAAGCTCCCGCCCCATCAGCTCTCCTTTTATATATCCCGAAAGTTCCGACCGGGTCATGCCGGAAACCTTGATATCGCCAAGCACAGGGAAATCGATCTCTCCGGAGGGCGAGACCGTATACGACGCCACGCTTTCCGACTGGCCTCCGGTATATGTACGCAACTCGGCACCCGTCCCGTTCGTGCTTCCTCCCTGCCCGACTCTCGAGGAATAGACCGGAAGATTGAACAGAGCCGACAGCTGCGGATCCTTGGATTTCACTATTATCGACAGCTTGTCGCCCGGCTTCACCGTTATCGGCGCATTCTGCGCGGTCTGCAGAATTACGGATGAATCAACATCCTGGAAATATGCCACATCTTTCGGCACCTTGCACCCGGTGAGCGCCAACGCCACAATCCCGGTTATAAAGCCTCGCATCACGAGACGGAATCTCTTCATATATTAAAAGTTAATCATATAAAACTTTGCCCAGACGGCGCTCCCTTGCTCTTATAATCCTTGTGAGCAAAACATTGAGCGCAACCCATAGCAACACATCTCCTAATATTATCAATGTCGGCTGCATCACGCGGCTCATCAATACGTTGATAATAACAAACAACATGTCAAAAGCCACTATCGAGACCAACGCCTGCCACTGGAGTAACCCCAATGCCAGAAACTTATGATGGATATGACATTTGTCCGGAAGAAACGGATTGCGTCCGTGTCTCACTCTATGGAAAAACACTCTGGCGACATCAAAGCAGGGCAATATCAGCGGAGACACCGCCATTATGAAGATATTGCTCCCCGATGACACAGCATCTTCCGGAATATTGAACACCGCAATCGTAAGGAAAGCGAGCATAATACCTATTGTCAGAGAACCGGTGTCGCCCATGAATATCTTTTTCTGTTTCTCTGGATTGCCGAAGACATTGTAATAGAAAAAGGGTATCAGGGTTCCGAGCGTAGCTCCTGAGAGAACCATCCATGCGTATTCCTCATAAACACAGAAAACATATGAATACCATCCAAGGGCCACGGCACTCAGACCGGACGCGAGTCCGTCTATTCCATCTATTAGATTAACGGCATTTACGACATATATTATACAGAAGCCTGTAATTATCCATCCGATCCAAGCCGGAATCGACCTGAGCCAAAGAAATCCATACAGATCGGAAACCCACATTCCCGAAGCCATTATAAGTATGGCGGCTATTATCTGCAAAAGAAACTTGCCTCTGTATCTCACGCAGACAAGGTCATCAGCCATCCCCACAAGATAAATGAGCATCGCGCCGCATACAAGAAAAAAAAGCGGCACTGTCACGACACCCGTCAGAGGAATTATCTCCGCATAATGAAAATGAAGATTGAATCCCGCGACGAGACAGAACGAGAATATCAACGCCGGCAGAAACGCCACTCCTCCGAGACGCGGCACGATTCCGCGATGTATCTTGCGTTCATCAACCGTATCGAACAATTTCTTGCGAAAAGCGATCAGAAGAATTTTAGGGATTATCAACCCTGTGATAAGCACCGACAGCGCCAAAGCCAAGACATAGTTCTGTATCCAATAAGCCATAGTAATATGCAATAAAGGTTTTAGTTTTTTTGTTTACGCAGAATAAATTTAAGGTTAGAGCACTAGTGTCTCTTAAAAAGTGTTAATCAAATTCGAGGTCAAGAGTTGGATGGCAATTTGCTATTTGTGCTGGCT
>NZ_CAJMXD010000131.1:0-7221 GCF_905219685.1 Barnesiella sp. CU968 | reverse complement strand
GACAGATACTTTTCTATAATACCGGAAGTTGTGTCAGTACCTATTATCTCATCGTCACCCATGCGGCGCAGCGTTATATAGCCGGTGTCGTTGATAATGCGCTCGAACTGCCCGACAGCCTCCATGAAGCCCACAATCATCTCGTGATTGAGTTCCTTCGGGGTGATACGCCCACGGCAGAGGGTGGAGAAATTGGATTGCTGGCGCATACGCTCCTTTGTGGTCTTTGTCAGGAACAGATAGCACTTGTGCGCCAGATACGGACGCTCATTGAAGTGACGCTCAAAACTGCGGTCAAGAAAACTCAAATTATCTTTTTGCAGTTCCGGCTTATAGTTCTCAGACACGAACCAGTCCTGCTTGTGCGCCACCGAATAATGCGGCAGCACTTTGATCGCCTTGCACCATGCGGCGTGCATGGCTTCGTATTCCTGCGATGTTACAGTGAACAGTTCCGGGAGGCTGACCTCGAAGGCCACCGTTATATCGGCGTCCTTCGAGATGATGCAACCGTGTTCCACGGCGAGCAACGGCAGTTTGCTTTCCAGTGTTGTGGCTTTCAGTGTATTTCTCATTTGCGACCTCCCTTCATTATATTGCGCACACGCAGACGGTTGATGATATAGCGGGGACGGTACTTCACAGACGTGAGTTTCATAAGACCGTACTGCCCGTACTTGCCGTTAAGGTGGAAGGTGTACCACACCAGAGCCGACGCGCTCACAGCACCGAAGCCTATGCACAGACCCTGCTGTACACCGCACATATAGAGTACCACGAACAGAATGAAATCGGTTATCAGACCTCCTGCGAAGATGAACAGGTACTGGGCTTTCAGCCCCTTGTATTCCACCGTCCTGCCTATGCCCTTGTTGATAGAATATTCCATTGACGTAGCGGATTTAGAGGAAGAAAGAGCGAAGGATTGTGGCGGCTACCACAAGGAATATACAGGCACCGAACCATGAGGCGGCGGTTTTCGATGTGTCGGGATCGCCGGAGCTGAACTTGCCATAGACCTTGACACCGCCGATAAGACCTACCACCGCGCCGATGGCGTAGATCAGTTTCGTCGCGGGGTCGAAATAGGAGGTCATCATCGAGGTTGCCTCGTTGATACCCGCCAGACCGTTGCCGGCGGCGTAGAGGTTGGCTGCACACAGAAGGAGCGTGAGCATCATCGCCATAGGGCGACGCATACCGGGAGCGTTCATGAACGCCACGATACTGTCATAGAGTTTTTTGAGGGATTTTGTCATAAATTTTATTTTTAGGATGGATTGTGGATTTGGATAGTGGTGGGTCAATGGAGGATGTTGAAGTCGATTGCGTCAATGTCGGTGGTGTCGATGTCGGCATGGAACACGATTTTCTTTTTCGGCTTCGTTTCTTCCGCTTTTTCGGGCGGAGCGTCATGCTCCTCAGGAATTTCGGGGAGCTGGCACTCGATCATAAGTATGCGCTTGCGCACCAACGGATCGAGCTTGATTTTCTCGATAATCTGTGTGCCTTGTATGTCGGGCAGCACACGGCGGGCGGTTTCCTTGTCGTCGGGATTGTCGGAATTACCCTTCAGAACATTTACCGCCGTACTGATTTCGTTGAAATCACTGCCTCCGGCTCTGGGTTCCTCCGACGGGATTTCATCGCCTGTAAGTTCGCTTGCGGAGTGTGTGGCAAAAACTTCATCGAGTTTCTCCACCGGGATTTGTGCTGAGGACTTTTCCTCCGGTTCATCGGGAAAACCGGCATCCGAGGGTTTGCCGTACTCCTTGATGATAAGCGGTATTACCTCTTTGGCGGCTTCTTTCGCAGCCTCGCGGAACACCTCCTTGAACTCGTTGATGTCAAAAGTGCTTTTGCCGACAATACTGTCATTTTCGGCTTCCTCCTTTGTGTCGGCAGCCTTAGCTGGTTCCGGCGATGGCGTTTCCTTTACCGGCTTTGCTGTGTCGGGCTTTGTCAGCACCCTGCGGATAAGCCACAAGTTACTCGCCAGCAGAGCTATTATAAGTGCCGTTTCCATCAGAACAGGTCTTTATGGTTACGTTCATGGACACTGCGCATCACCGCATTGTTGCGGGCAATATGCTCAAGTATGATTTCCGAGGCATAGGATCCGATTGACACTCCGGGTCTGTCAAGACCCTTTACCATGCGCGACAGGGCGGCATGAACTTCGGGATAGATATACACCTTCCTGTTGGACATCAAGATGTGCGGCGAGAGGAAACGCTCAATATAGCGTTCTTCCGCGTCAGCCACCTCGATAGTGGTGACTACTCGTGATTGGGATTTTTTCATGATTGTTGTGAATGTGTGGGGTTATAAAATAGGGTCGATAATATCTGCGAATTCCTCAAAATGCGCTGCAAGCACATTGTTGATATAGGCTTTGATGGAGCAGACCTTCCCTTTCTTCTTGTGGAATAGTATCCGGCGTATCTTCCAGATAAATTCAGGATCGATTTCCGACACTTGGAATTTATCTTCCGGCCACATATAGCGCATATTGCGCACGAAGCGTTCCATATACAGCCGTTCCCTTTCGGAATTTTTAGCCTCTACAGTGGTATTTCCGGGGCTTGCACCGTCACCTGCCGCCGGCTGTGGGTTCTCCTGCTCCTGCTGTTTGGACGCGCTTTTCCTTTTCAGCGATGACAGACCGGATGGCTCATCCCGGAATGTCCTGATAAATTCCTCCGGGTCGATTTGTGGCTCATAAACTTTTGACATAGGCTCACTGGTTTAATATGCCGAGCAGTTCATCGGCAAGTTCCGGAAGCCTTGTGCCTTTGAGCAGCGTTTTGTCGGGCGGAACAAGCGTAGAGCGGAACACAGCGCGGTTAAGGGTCTTTGACCCCTCGCGGCGATACTTCTTGGTGTCGGGTATCTTGGTTTTCATGGTCTGAAGCCCGTATTCCTCAAACACAGCCTCATACTGGTCATAGAGGTCAGTCTTCTCGCGGGCGTCCACGAGGTTCCAGAGCATATACATCTGTTTGACCGATGTGCGCCCGGTCGTGAGCCACTCCTGTATTTTCAGGGCGAAGGCGAGCGAGCTTTCAAGTATTACCTTGTCGGCGGCGACGGGGACAATCACCATGTCCAGACAGTTGAGGATGGAAACAACACCGGGATTGTTGACTGTGCCGGGAAGGTCGAAAAATACGATGTCTATCTCATCCTCGCAGTCATCGATAATCTCTCGGACTTTGCGCATGGCATTCTCCGGCTGAGCCGACAAAACCGGATATGGAGCCAGCTTTGTCAGACGCATATTGTCGGAGAACATCTTTTTGAACACGGGGCTGCACTCTATCAGCTCCTTGTCACGTTCACGCATATCCTCGATGCTGTACTGGGGAAAGTCGCAGTCAACGACAAGGACTTTCAGCCCCCTGACATAGTAGAGGTAACTCGCCGCAAGAACGGTCAGAGTCGTTTTGCCCGCTCCACCTTTCTGGGTGGAGAAAGCGACAAATTTAGGGTCTGTCATAAATAAAATTTGAAAATGGATGTAGTGGAGACTGCATAGCAGTGGCCGTCAGCGTCATTTCGACACGTCGCAGACCGGTCTTGTCTATACTCCGTGGGGGGAACAGGCAGCGGCATTGGCTATGCTTTTGAGTTGGGGTACGGCTATCTCCGTCGCTCATGGGCGACCTTCCTCCGCCGTCAGGAGGGCATCGGCTATGTAAGCCGGAAGGTGATAGTCATGTCAGTCATTTTCTTTTTTTTAATTTTGGGTGTTGGATTTAGTGGCGGAACATTGTTCCTTTCTAACTATGGCCGCACGGCTATATGTCCGTATAACCAGAGATAGGTAGTTTGCTTCTAATATTCCTTGTCAGGAGGTTTGCCCGCTTTATTATAAGATACATACTTTGCCGTTCAGTAACCAATCTCCGTACATCATAAATAAAATAGATTGTTCGGAAGGACATTGTATAAATACCTTTATTGCGGTCTTGCCAAGAGGCGAGGAATGTTATTGGCAGGTCAGCTTTCAATCTTGCAGTTCAGGAGGAAAGTTCATTATATAACAAGTAGGTTGACTTCCCTGAAGGCGAGCTTTCGAGCTAATCTCTACACAAAGAAACAAAATAAATTCCATTTTGTCAAGCCCTTAAAATTGCCAAATCACTGGTTCATAGAGGTTGAGGTGCAGGATTTCCTCACTTTTCCCCGGATTTCCCGAAAACGGGGCTGAAATTTTAACATTTCGCTATGCGATTTTTTCTCGTTTGACCGGAGGCATCATCCGCGATCGCACGGTATCACAAACTTTTTCTCTCACCGTTAGGAATTGCACCGGATTTTTTGTAACTTTATGGAAGCATCGACGGGTGTAGCTACACACCACAGGTATGGAACACCGTTTTTTTCACCGCCAAATGGTATGACCGGCACCACAGGCACCGAAAATATGGATTTCATATTAGGAAGGATGTCCACATAGACATAGCAAGGTGTCCGAATAGTAACTATTCGGGTTTCGGGTAACTCCGGTTCCCACGAAACAACCTTGCAATGCAGGATATTCTCCAAAGTCGAATATCCCATGACTTGACCTGCGGTTTGTCTGTACACAGCGATGCACTCACCACAAAATCCATACATAATATGACTGAAAAACCGAAAACCGGGCGACCGTTGTCGCCCAACCGATGCACCCACTGCGTCATGGTGCGCTTCGATGACCTCGAATGGGATAGCCTGACCCGCATGATGGAGAAGGCTGATGAATCCGTAAAAGCCACGTTCATAAAAAAACTTATCTTCGGAAAACCTTTCAAGGTGCTGTCCACAGATAAATCCCTCGCAGTATATTGCGCCAAACTCTCGGAGTTTTTCGCCCAGTACCGCACAATCGGGGTAAATTATGACCTCGTTGTTAAGGAGCTTCGCGCAAATTTCACTGAGAAGAAAGCTATGACACATCTCTACAAGCTGGAGAAAGCCACCATAGATCTGGCAAAAGTCACAGCTGATGTCAAGGCGTTATCCATGCAGTTTGATGAACAATGGTCGCTAAAATCTCGATAGGCTCATCGCTCTACGGGGCGTTGTCATACAACGGCATGAAGATGAACCGTGACGAGGGCCGTGTGCTTGGAGCGAACAAGATAATTCTTCCGGCAGACGGGAATATTGACATCGCCCGCATGGTGGAGAATTTCAATCTTTTCATGCCGAAAATGGGCAGGACAAAAAAGCCGGTGCTGCATATCTCCCTAAATCCTCACCCCGACGATAAATTGACGGAGCAGCAGTATGAAATTCTTGCCCGCGAGTATCTGGAAAAACTCGGCTTCGGAGAACAGCCCTACATAATTTACAAGCACATGGATATTGACCGCCACCATATCCATATTGTGACCGTCAATGTCAACGAGCAGGGCAAGAGGCTCAATCAGGACTTTCTATTTCGGCGCAGCAAGAAAATTACCACCGAGCTGGAGGAAAAATATAATCTCCACAAGGCGCAACGAGAAAAAATCTCGCCTGATACTCCGATTAGAAAGATTGATCCGTCAGGCGACATCAAGCGTCAGGTTGCCAACACCGTCAAAATGGTCGGTATGCGCTATAAATTCCAGACCATCGGGGAATATAACGCCATTCTCTCTCTATATAATGTAAGGTGTGAGCCTACCGACGGCAGAGTGAACGGACGCGAGTATCACGGTCTTGTGTATTTCGCCACCGATGACAGCGGCAAGACAATCACAACGCCTTTCAAGGCATCGCGCCTCGGCAAGTTCGCGAGTCGCACCGCTATTGACGGGAGATTTGAAAGGGCTAAGGAAAAGATTGATGTTGCACCGACCAAGTGCAAAGTCACCGATGTGATTGCTCACTCTACCGATAAGGCTGATTTCATCGCCAAGCTGAAAGAACACAATATTGATGTGGTTCTCCGCTATACGGAGGAAGGACGCATATATGGCGTCACTTTCATCGACCACAACACCATGACAGTATTGAATGGTTCTCGGTTGGGCAAAGAGTTTTCGGCAAACGCTATCAACGAGCGGTTCAACAATCCGGCAAATGCACCTACCGATACTCCCGATGTTACGACACCTATTGTTGTTCCGCCGATAGAGCCGACACCCGACGACACCGGTTCTAACAATCAATCGCAGACCGGCACGGCACAGGATACCCAAACTTTGGACGGTCAGCAACAATCCACAGGCGGACAATCTCAATCCACCGGTACCCAATCCGTTTCCGACTTCGGCGAATACGACCTACCAATTCCGGGGCTTGACCTGTTCCAGCAGGGGCAGTCGTTCAATCCCGACGAGGAGGAATTCCGCCGCCGTATGCAGCGCAAAAAGAAGAAAGGACATCGCCCGAAATTCTAACAATTCACTTTTCTAAAATTACAATTATGAGCCAACAAGAGGACGACCTCAGAGCGTTGGCAAAGATTATGGACTTCCTGCGGGCGGTCAGTATCGTGCTGGTTGTAGCCAACCTTTACTGGTTCACCCGCGTGGAAGCCACCGACAGCGGCTGGTTCATTTCAACCGTTGACAAGATCTGCGCCAACTTCAACCGCACCTGCGGACTTTTCAACAACACTTTTAACTCAAAACTTTTCGCATTGCTACTGCTGGGGCTGTCATGTTTCGGCACCAGAGGCGTGAAAAACAAGAATATAACATGGCGGCACATAGGCATTGCCCTCGGCACAGGCATAATCCTGTTCCTAATGAACTGGTGGATGTTGCCACTCGGTTGTAGGTATCTCTATATCGGCACTACCGCCACCGGCTACATCTGCCAGCTGATGGGCGGAATATGGGCTGGTCGTATGCTGAAAAACAATATGATGGACGACCGCTTCAACGACGAGAACGAGAGCTTCATGCAGGAAACAAAACTTATGGATAATCAATACTCTATAAACCTGCCGACCAGATTCTACTATCAGAAGAAATGGCACAAGGGCTGGATAAACGTCGTCAACCCGTTTCGTGCCACCATCGTGTTGGGTACACCCGGTTCGGGCAAGTCGTATGCCGTCATAAATTCCTTTATCAAGCAGATGATAGAGAAGGGTTACAGCGGCTATATCTATGACTTCAAGAGTCCGGATCTAAGCATGATAGCCTACAACCATCTGCTCAATCACAAGGAGGGCTATGGCAAGGTCAAGCCGAAATTCTATATGATAAATTTCGATGATCCAGAGCGGAGTCACCG
>NZ_CAJMXD010000130.1:0-7323 GCF_905219685.1 Barnesiella sp. CU968 | reverse complement strand
CTATCCTTAAGACAACCCTCCGTTTCAATCAGAGCAATCCTCATAGCCTTCCTTACATATGGCAGAGTATCGAAACACAAATTGCCCGGATCTACACGTGGATCGGAAGTCCTTTTCATCCAGGAAGTCAGCCGCCGCGACATTTTTTTCTTTGTTTTGGCATATGAGACACTGTCCGCGACATTGTTCAGACATCCCGGGTCTTTTCGCAAATCATATAATTCTTCAGCAGGGCGCAAGCCGAAAGCCCGGTCGAAAATCTCTTTGGGATATTTATCACGCTGGAATACCATAAATGCCTTTGCCGGACCATGACCTGTATCACCATATACTGGATCAGTACCCGCTGGCAACCTGTCTGGATAAAGATTCCTTATGTAGAGAAAATCCTTGTCTTGCACGGAACGCATCGGATACCCATATCCTCCGGGACGAGTGTTGGTATGGCGTTCACGATCGGAATATATTTCCTTGCGGCATGCCGTGTAGTCACCCTTAAACACCGGAATCAGGCTCCGTGAGTCCATCTTTTCTTTCGGCTTCACTCCAGCCGCTTCATAGAAAGTTGCTGTCAGATCCATAAGACTGACAAAACCGTCACACACACTGCCAGGCTTGATTACTCCGGGCCATCTTACTGCGAACGGCACATGACAACCGAGAGCATAAAGATTTGATTTGGCACGTGGAAAAGAATCGCCATTGTCTCCCGTAATGATGAGCAGCGTATTGTCCAGACGCCCCGTTTTGCGCAACGCCTCCATCACTTCCTCGCACTCATCCTGAAAAAGCTGGATATTGTAGTAATAGTCTGCGACATCCGTACGGACATCCGGGGCATCCGGAAGATAAGGAATCAGCGTGACCGAATCAGGATTAAAGCCGTGCGCTTCACCTGAGCCTTGCTTGTAGGGACGATGAGGTCTCCTGCTGCCCATCCAAACACATATCGGTTTATCGGCAGGCGCATCCTGCTCTATATATTTCACAATATCCTTGACCTCCCGGCCCGCAGGGTTATGTTCCCATCCGGTCTGATTCCAGACTCCGGGACCCCACCCTTTTCCCCAATAGACGGCATCATATCCTGCCTCTTCCAGAACATCGGGATAAACGGTCAGGTCCGCCGGGAAATAGCAGTTGAGATTACACCCGTCCTTGAGTCTGTGAGGATGCTGACCGGTGAGAATGCTCGCTCGCGACGGCGAGGAATGAGGAGCCGCGGAATACGCACGGGTGAAAAGCATTCCCTCGGCAGCTATGCGATCCAAGGCTCGGGAATCGACTCCCGTTGCACCGTAAGACCGGGCGTGGGGAAATCCCCAGTCATCGGCAAGCATCAACACTATGTTCGGACGATTGTCCGCATTGTCTTTCGCAAAGGCGGAAACTGCCACACCTCCGGCAATAAGAGCCATAGGAGTCCTTATGTATTTTAAATTCATGGCTTTTGTTTTTTCTCAGGGATTGTCTGGTTTTGATTTATTTTAAACTCAGACTCTCTCCTGGCGTTATCTATGATTTGCGCAATGCCGGGATGGCATTGATCTTTTAGGCGATATTGATGGCGGCGTGCTAAAAGAGACACAGACCAGGGTCAGCAATGCCAAAACTTTCTTCATATTCTATAAAATTATAAGTAGCTGTCGCCGGTTATAACTCTGCCGTTATCATGTTGGGATAATGGTCAGAGATATAGGGTACACCCCAGCCCGGCTTGTTGAAATTCTCGAACTTCTTCACATCCGCGTTTCGGTAATAAATGAAATCTATCACATGGCGTGATGTCATCTTCACCTTGCCGAAACCGTTGAATGTCGGCTCGTTGTTTGAGACAGGCACGTCCCGTCCGTCATTCATCCAGAAATGGAATGGCTGCAGCCCCCATCTGCGCACATCGTCCTCGTCACGGCTCGCATTCATGTCTCCGGCGATGAATACCGGCGCATCCTCACCTGCGATATCACGCATCCTGATCACATTCAGCATTGCGGAATTCAGTTTTGCCTCCAGATCATGATTTTTCAACCCCAAACAGAGATGGGTTGCAAAAAAATAAAAATCCTTCCCTGTAGTCTTCTCCCTGAACTTTCCCCAGCATGTGCCGCGCCACTGTTCGCTGCTGTGGCTCCAGCATCTGGAAGGCTTGTCAGGTGTCGGGCTATGGAAGAAGGAACCCTCTTTCAGCAGACTCACCGTGCTTTTATTGTAAATCAAGATGGTGTTGGCACCACTTCGCGAACCGGTGCCGGGTATTTCTATCTGTCCGTATTCCGGAAGCAATTCCTTGAGGTCTTTCCTCATGGATTCGCGTGCCTCCCCCACAGCCACCACATCCGGTCTGACATCCCGGATAAACCGCTGAATGGCGGTTTTTCTGACGTCCCAACTTGTTTCACCTGTATCTTTGGGGCTATTGTAACGCACATTAAATCCCATCACTTTGACTTCAGCGAGCGATGTCATGCATAAAAATACGAAAATTAGAGCTGATAAATATAATCTTTTGTGTACCATTGTTGTTGATGCCGTTTAAGTAGTTGTTCTGGAAGTTTTTCTGGAAGCTATCGGGACGGTTCCTGAATCAGGGATGCCAGCAATCCATAGAATGGAGCTGTCGTGATGTTCTTTGCCGGTGCTATAAGTCTTGGCTGAGCCACATCCTTCAGATTTTCGCTCAACGCGGGACCGAACAATTCAAAGGATTTTGAAATCTGACCTCCGCATAGCAGACATTCGATATTGTTTTCGGCAAGTATCGGAGCCAATACTCTTCCAAGAATCCCTCCGGCTTCCGCGAATGCCCTGCGGGCGGCGTCATCCCCTTCAAAAGCCGCAGATGCTATTTCAGCCACGGTGATTTCGTTCTTAACGCATCCCGACATCTCCCTGTAAAGCCGTGTGATTCCTCTCTTCGACACAAAGTCTTCAAGAATCCCGCCGCCGTATGGCATACGGAATATCGAGATGAGCGGAGAGCCGTATGGATTGAGCTGCAGCACGGAATCAATGCAGCACGCGAAACCGAGACCGGTGCCGAGAGTGACGAGTGCCGCATTCCTGAAATCACGTGCGTTGCCACACATCATCTCCCCGGCAAGGGCGGCATTGACATCATGCAGGAATCTGACTGGGACATCACTTCCGAGAGCAGGATGGGATTTCAGTATGCCGGTCAGGTTCACATTGCGGATTGACTGGAATTTGTGTTCCATAAGCGACATCCCGGCGTTATAATCGAATGGTCCGGGAAAATCGACAGCAACACCTGCAATCCTCATGCCGCGTTCTTCCGCGAGAGCGGCTCCCCTGGTCACAGCAGTGACCAGGGCGCCGATTATCTCATCTCTGCTTCCGGATGAAGGCATGGGAACCTCATATTCAGCATCTTCAATAAGTCTGCGATCTGAATCTGCGACAATCGCTTTGAGAAACGTCCCACCCACATCAAAAAGCAACTGACAGTCATTCATTCTCGAAACCATCCTTAAGCATCGTTTTATGCACGCGGATAGGTTCCACGCCGAGATTCTCCACCACGTATTCGCCAATGGTCGACGGAACCACTACCATATCCATAAATTCGGCATCGAAATAACGTTCGGGATGTTGTTTCGAGCGGATACGGATTTTTTCACCGTCCACAAGCGTTAGCACATGGAATTTGCCATTGGTATTGTCCTCTATCTCCTTTTCAAATTCAAAACGTCTTAGGGAGAAATAAAGCAACGGGGATTCTCCTACAATCACCTCTGACCATCCTTCCCCGCTACGTGCGATGCGAGGCTTCTGCACGATATTGTTCCTTACCCATGTCGTCGTTCTGTCGCGTGCCACAGTTCTCTCTCCATGATAAGTATGAATCGGACGGGGAACACCGTCAAGATCCGGACGCAGATAATCATAGAGCTTGTAAGTATAGGAACCTATGGTAAGGGAACCGATTTCAAGAACCACCTGATTGCGACCTGACGAATGCACTGTGCCTGCGGGAATCATCACCTGCAGACCCGGTCTGGATTCTTCGTAGCTTATATATTTCATATAATCCACAGGTTTGTATTCCTTGTCGGCGATCTTTATTTCCTTGATAAACTGATCCACATCGGCATCATCGCGGAAACCGATGAAGGTCTTGGCGTCATGACCTGCCTCGACTACATAATAACTTTCGTCCTGACGTCCGAGCTCATCGAAATTTTCCCGGTTATACTTTTCGTCGGAATGACACTGCACGGACATGTTGCCGGTGCTGTGATAGGAATCGTCATAATTGAAGCGGATGGGGAAATAACCGCCGAATTTATCGGCACACTTCCTGCCCATCACCTCTTCGCTGGCTGTCATGAAGAATGTCTGGAAAGGAAACTCCACCTTGTTCCGCCCCACTTCGACCACGATGCTCACCTCCATCGGGATAAGATCGAACACCCATGCGCAATTACGCATGTCGGCGGGCAGGTTTCTGAGTTTCTTCACATAAGTGCCTCCCCATACACCTTCAAGATAAACCGGTTTTGCACGAAACGGGTATGAAGCCATCGATGTGAAAATCTCCTTAAGCGAAGACATGGGCACAAGCTGAAGGTTGCCGGGCTTGTCACTGGGCACATAATAGTCAAGCGCGCACTCCCGGAGCAGACTCCGCCGGAGATTGACCGCCATCTCGAAGTCGGCATAATAGCAGCGGCGGATAATCTGGTTCGCGGGACGCGCCTCCTTCTGACCGAGATTGACATACTGCCCTCTGCGGATGCGCAGAATCGATTCCTTTGGAGTCACGTCAAAATAGAGTTTCAGGTCGAAAAGCTGCATATTCGCGGGAATAAGACAGCCGTTGCCGTAAACCACTACGACTTTCCCTTCATTGCCCTCACGTATTTTTCTCAGTTCCGATCTGAATGCCTCGGTCTTGTCAGGATCCAGAAGAGCCTCGTAACCGCCCCGGAAAATCTTTCCGTAAAGGAGGGTGGGATCCTTCTCCCTGTCCCATTCGAGAAGAGGGTCGATCATATTGTTGATTTCTTCCTCCTCTTTGAGATTGTCAAGATAATTCTTCTGTTCGAGGAGAATGCCCTTCCCCGCGAGCTGCTGGGAAAGGAGATTTATCATCTCCTGCCATTCGGCGGTGGCATATCCGTCGAATGCGAGAATCACGCTCTTTCCCGGATTTGCAATACGGAGAGACTCCACTCGCGCCGCAAGAGATTTTGCACTGTTCAGCGATCCGCATACTACACTCTCCACTACTTCCGCCGGAATATGCGGGCGGTTCACCGGACGGGGATCATCGTACGGGAACGGGTTATACATAAAACTCATGAATATAGGTTATTTATGTTTGTTTGGTTAATTGATTTCATAATATTTGAAGTCCATGATTTCGGAAAGCTCGCGCAATTGTGCACGCCAGTCACCATCGACGACTGCGAAATGCTGGGTTGTGCCGATTTTGATTATTTCTTCGAAAAGACGTTCCACAGGCACAACCGGACGGAAAATCGTATGGGAGTATGTCGCGAGTATATGCTCTCCGGGCAGCGACTCCACAAGAGTCGCGACAAGCTTGTATCCGCCGTCGCATTCCACGAGTTGCGCCATTGTCTTCAGTCCCGGAGAAATACGATACCAGGCAAAGGGTGCTCCCGCGTACCTGTAACTTGTTTTGGCAAAACGCACATCGCGGGCGATCACAACGTTATCCTGCCATTCGGGGTCATTGGGATCGTTGGGACCGGCATGTCCTCCGGCAAACGTGCCGAATTCACTTTCTATATGGAACGGTTCAATAAAGTTCACATTTCTTCCCGAGATCAGCTTGAGAATATAGGTTATGAGTCCGGCACCCATATCCGCCTCCGGCACAAGCACCGATGTGTTTGCATTAAACCAGGGATGATAAAATCCGGCGCGCAGTCCGACNAGCTCAAACATGGCACGGTCGATATCATTAAAAACCATCACGTCTATATCTGAATCTTCCGCCATCTTTGCGAGACCGATCGAGGCACGGACCGATGCCTCGAATTTCTCATAATCCACATCCTCCATCATCCTGTAACTGCCCGTGAGTCTGTCACAATATTCCTTGAGTTCAGTTCTTTCAATTCCTTCTATGACATTGCCATATACGGAATACGGAAGAAAACGTATCTCCGGTCCGAGTTTGACAAAAACATCATATGGGTCTATATATGTGCTCCACATAGCTTCATTATAGTTNGCAAGCAGACCTACGGTAGACCGGCGCATGATGGCGCGGACGCGTGCCGCCTGCGAGAAGATCCGGATCTTTTCATTCACTTCCTCTCGCGACCCCATCACTACTTTGACATGCCGTCTGCCAGTCCTCGGGATAGACCCTGATGCCTCCAGAGAGCCGACAAGCGTGCCGGAACACAGATATTCTATGAAATCATCCTCATCGAGAGTATCATTGAATGCCATCCTGTCTTTTGCAACGTTGACAAAAATCATAGGCAGATCTGGCATATCTCGCAGAAAACGTATCCATGCGAAGTCCTCGCTCCAGCTCAGAAATTCTGTGATAATGAAATCCACCTCTTTGTCATAAAAATACTTCATGGCGCGTTCAGCGTCATCTTTCTCATATATTATCCCCGGAAATTCTATGTCAAGAAAATCAAGGCGGGAGATTATCTCATCAACTACCTTTGCCTTGCGTTCGCCATATGTGCCGTGCGCTGTGCCTTCACCCAGATNCTTGAATCGCGGTGATGCAACAAGCAGTAGTCCTGCCTTCCCTTTGCGTGTCTTATCTGTCTGTTTCATTATGCTTTGTGAATTTTATCATAATCTTTTCTATAGAATAACTTCGCGCCTCCTGTCATCATGACTCCGCAGACAACCCATATGACAGCAAGAACGGATATGCCAGCCGAAAGACTCATGGCCTCCTTTATGGCACCAAGCACAACCGGTGCAAGCGAGCCGAAACCGAATCCGACCATGATCATGGCACCGGAGGCTGACGAATGCAGACGTTCCGGAGTCACATCATACAGAACTGTATAGGTATTGGCATCAAAAAGCGCACGCATGAAGCCAAAACCGGCAAGACCGACATAGACCACCCAGATTATTTCAGAGTTGCCCATCATGAATATGAATGGCGCGCCCAGAAGAAGTCCCACACCCTGCATCGCCATACGCAGCCACGGAGCCTTTCTTGCGATGCGGTCGGAAAGTCCGCCTGCGATAAGCACCCCTATAAAGGCAAACATATGTGTGTAGAACATTGAATTGAATCCAGCGGCAGCCAGACTCTGATTGAATTTCTCATACAGATATGTAGGCATCCAT
>NZ_CAJMXD010000129.1:0-7328 GCF_905219685.1 Barnesiella sp. CU968 | reverse complement strand
TTTCAAGACGCGACACCCTCCCCTCCGGCGATGTGGTTACCACATTCGACATCCGAATGACACGTCCTAACCGCGAAAAAGCTCTTGACCCGCAAGCCCTCCATGCGATGGAGCACCTCGCTGCGACATTCCTGCGTAATCACCCCCTCTGGAAAGACAAGGTGATATATTGGGGGCCGATGGGATGCTGCACCGGAAATTACCTTCTGATGTCAGGGAATCTTGAAAGCCTGGATATCTTGCCGCTGATTCAGGAGACAATGCATTTCATCGCTGAATTCGAAGGTGACATTCCGGGTGCCACGCCACGCGATTGCGGGAACTATTCCTTCATGGATCTTGCCGAAGCAAAGAAAGCCGCTCTAAATTATTTCAGACAGCTTTCGGCGGCATCAGACCTGAATTTTAGCTATCCGGAGTAAAAGACAATTCAACCTCCCTGCCCTGCCACACAAAAATGAGTCAGGGCTAATGCTCGGCGGCATAAAATAACAAAATACTGACAGGGTTGCACTTATTTTTATATTATCGTTTTTTTTTGTAATTTTGTGATTACATTAGCCTACCTATGAACAACGATATTTTCGAAATAGAAGAGAGGGAGGAAACTGCTCCCTCAACCGCAGCATCATCAAATGCCGGCACCTACGATGACAATGCCATCCAGACTCTGAAATGGAACGAGCATATCCGCAGGCGTCCCGGCATGTATATCGGCAAGCTCGGAGACGGAACTCACTCCGACGATGGCATATATGTACTTATCAAAGAGGTTGTTGACAACTCCATAGATGAATTCAACATGGGTGCCGGAAAACGCATTGACATCACCCTCACAGAAGAGGGGGAAGTCACGGTGCGCGACTATGGACGCGGCATTCCGCTGGGTAAAGTGAAAGAGGTGGCATCCGATATAAACACCGGCGGCAAATTCGATGACAAGAACTTCAAGAAATCAGTAGGCCTCAACGGTGTCGGACTCAAAGCAGTCAACGCCCTTTCCACATACTGCCATGTGGCAAGTGTAAGAGACGGAAAAAAGGTGGAAGTCGAATTCGAACGCGGAGATCTCATCCGCCAATCCGAGCCAATCCCCACAGACGAACCCAACGGCACCCTGGTCAGATTCACTCCTGACCCGATGCTTTTCCAGAACTACAGGTTCAATCAGGAATTCGTCGAGACAATGGTCAACAACTACACCTATCTCAACGCCGGGCTGCAGCTCTTCTATAACGGACGCAAATACTATTCCCGCCACGGTCTGCTTGATCTGCTCAGAGAAAACATGACCAATGATCCTCTCTATCCCATAATACATCTGAGCGGCGAGGACATCGAGGTTGTTCTCACCCACACCGACCAGTACGGAGAGGAATATTATTCGTTTGTAAACGGACAGCACACAACCCAGGGGGGAACCCACCTCACCGCTTTCCGCGAACACGTCACAAGAACCATCAAGGAGTTTTCAGGCAAGGGATATGAGTTTTCCGACATACGCAACGGCCTTGTGGCGGCGGTTTCGGTGCGCATCCAAGAGCCGGTGTTCGAAAGTCAGACTAAGACCAAACTCGGAAGCAAGGAGGTCGCTCCCGGAAGTTCCCTTACGGTAAACAAGTTTATCGGAGACTTCATCAAGAAAGAACTTGACGACTACCTTCACCGGAATCCCGACATCGCGGAGATAATGCTCCGCAAGATAGCATCAAGCGAGAAAGAACGGAAGGCAATGGCTGGCGTGGCGAAACTCGCAAGAGAGAAAGCGAAGAAAGTCAGCCTCCACAACCGCAAGCTCCGCGACTGCAGAGTGCACTATAACGACCCGCTGAAAGCCAAGGCAAAGGAAGACCGCCGGGAAGACTCCGCGATTTTCATCACCGAGGGAGACTCGGCTTCCGGAACAATCACCAAAGTGCGCAATGCCGAGACGCAGGCAGTATTCTCCCTGCGCGGAAAGCCGCTGAACTCATACGGCATGACGCAGGAAGTGGTTTATAAAAACGATGAATTCAATCTTCTTCAGGCTGCCCTCAATATCGAAGAGGGAATCGAGGGACTCAGATACAACAAAGTCATAATCGCGACCGACGCCGATGTCGACGGAATGCACATACGCCTGCTGATCATCACTTTCTTCCTGATGTTCTTCCCCGATCTTGTGAAGAAAGGGCATGTATATATTCTTCAGACTCCGCTTTTCCGCGTCCGCGACAAGAATGCCGTAAGACGCACCAAAAAGAAAAACCGCAAGAAAGAGGAAACCGAAGGAGAGAAAGATACGTTCTATTGCTATACCGATGAAGAGAGAGAAGCCGCGATTGCCAGATTCGGCAACAACGCGGAAATAACCCGATTCAAAGGTCTCGGAGAGATAAATGATGCGGAGTTCGCTGAATTCATCGGTCCGGACATGCGTCTTGACAGAGTGAAACTCAAAAGAGAGGATGCTGTCGAGAAACTTCTCGAGTTCTATATGGGCAAAAACACCATGGAACGACAGAATTTTATAATCGACAATCTTGTGATTGAAGACGATTCTGAAATCTGATATTTTTTGCACATGGAAAAGACAGCTGTATTCCCGGGCACCTTCAACCCTTTCACAATCGGACACCAATCCATTGTGGAGCGCGGTCTCGCCATATTTGACCGGATAATAATCGCAATCGGCAACAACGCAAATAAACCTGCCGGTGCTGATTTTGTCAAAAGATTCAGAGACATAAAAAAGGTATTCGAAGACAACCCGGCGGTAGAAGTTACCGTTTATTCAGGTCTGACCGCACAATTTGCAAAAAACGCAGGTGCCTGCGCCATATTGCGCGGTGTCAGAAACATATCCGATTTTGAATACGAGAGAAATCTCGCGGATGTCAACAAAAAAGTGCTGGGCATAGAGACAGTCTTTCTGCTTTCTCTGCCAGAACACTCCTACATATCAAGCTCGATGGTCAGAGAACTCGAAGACAACGGGCACGATATCAGCCACCTGCTTCCTTAAGACAAAAAAAGATGAAGAAATTACTTAGCATAATCGGATTTGGAGTAATGCTGACCGCATTGGCTGCCAACCAGAACAAAATACCAGCCAACCAGAAACTGAGAATGGCGGAAGCCGCTGTAGCCCAGTTCTATGTCGACACGGTGAATGAAGACAGACTTGTGGAAACAGCCATCCGCAGCATGCTTGAGGAACTCGACCCCCATTCTGCATATTCGAACCCGGAGGAAACGAAAGAACTCAATGAGCCTCTTGCCGGAAATTTCAGCGGCATAGGCATTTCATTCAATATGAATCAGGACACTCTTTATGTGATATCTACCGTTGCCGGAGGTCCCTCGGAAAGAGTCGGACTTCTTGCTGGCGACCGCATTATCAAGGTAAACGATTCAATAATCGCCGGAGTAAAAATGCGCAATACAGATATAATGAAGCGTCTCCGCGGACCTAAAGGGAGCAAAGTGAACGTCAGTGTATTGAGACGTTCGGCAGGAAAAGCTGATACTGTCGAATTCACGATCACACGCGCCGACATACCGATCAACAGCGTCGATGCCGCATATATGGTAGACAACAAGACCGGATACATTCGTCTCAGCAGATTTTCAGCAGAGACACGCAATGAAATTGAAACAGCTCTTAAGGATCTCAAGAAAAAAGGGATGAAACAGCTTATCCTCGATCTTGTCGACAATGGCGGAGGATACATGCAGCCGGCAGTCGAGATTCTCGGAGAGTTCCTTGAACCCGGACGTCTCGCAGTCTATACAGAAGGACGCAATTCTCCGCGCTACGATCATATGACCCAGCCGCATGGCATCAGACCGCTTTTCAATGACGGCAGACTCGTTGTGATGGTAAACCAGTATACGGCATCGTCATCGGAAATAACAACTGGTGCGATTCAGGACTGGGACCGTGGTGTCGTTGTCGGAAGGCGAACATACGGCAAAGGGCTTGTGCAGCGGCCGTTCCCCTTCCCTGACGGCTCGATGATGCGTCTGACAGTGGCACATTATTACACCCCTACTGGAAGGGACATTCAGAAACCGTACAACAAGGGAGACCAGCGTGCTTACGCGATGGATATCGTTGACCGTTTCAATCACGGAGAACTCATGCACGCCGATTCCATAAAATATATAGATTCACTGAAAGTTGAGACTTTACGTCTCAACCGTCCGATATATGGAGGAGGTGGAATATCGCCCGACAGGTTTGTGCCTCTCGACACTGCTGATTTCACAAAATATTACCGTGATGTCACAGCCAAGGGTGTCATAAACCAATACGCCATCAGCTATGTTGACGCCAACCGAAAGGAGCTTAAACGCCGATTCAAGACTGATGATGACTTTGTGAAAGGCTTCGATGTAGATTCATCAATGCTTCACGACCTGTATGCCCGCGCGGCAAAAGAGGGCGTTGCTCTCAATGAAGAACAGGCAAGACAGAGCGAACCTCTGTTCAAGATGATATTGAAAGGGCTTATCGGACGTGACATATACGACCAGCCTACATATTTCAAGGTATATAACGAATACGACCCGATATTCAGAGAAGCATACAGACTGATCAACTCCCCGGAATACGACGCGATCCTGAGAAAACCTTGAATTCAAGATCCTCACGCGTCCGCCCTTGACCTCAGACTTTTTGTTTTTCTCCTCTCCATCTCTTTTCCCATATAACGCCAATAGATTTCCACTCATGAAACATTTCTTCGACAAAACTTTGCTGTTAGCCGCTACTTTTACGGCAGCGACATTCATGTCAGTGCAGACAGAAGCAAGTGCGACAGGCACTCAACCACGTTTCAGACACATCTCTACTGTGAAACAGACAAAAGAGGATTCCATAAGAGCCCGCTTTCAAAAAGCCAAGGATGCAATTATCACCGGAGAATATGAAGAAGACTCCCTGTATGTGCGCACTCCCGATGAAATAATAGCTCATACTGAAGTCTTGCCGGATATTCCGTCCTTCAACAGGCTCAATGCCCCTTGGGTGTTTTGTGAATACCGCGCGCTCGACAAACAGCATAAAATCGCAGTGCCTTCGCTCGAATCGCAAAACATCGAGATCTGGAGACTTGCCGACAGACTTTACAAGGAAAATCAGGAAAGTTTACAGGAAGAAACCACTGATTCCGTGGCTGAGCGCCGCAAATACCTTGATGAACTATGGGGAATCAAAAGCGAAAATAAGGAAGAGACCGAGGAAAACGAAATCTTTCTTGACGAGGAAACCAAGGTTGAACCTCTGCATGATTTTACCTCGAATCCTCGTCCCAGATGGCTCGAAAACGCATACGAGGCTTGGGACATGCAGGAAGACTTGATGTATCAGATGATGGTCGATGACCCTTCTCTTATCCGGTATGCATACTGGCGCCTTCCTATCCCCCCCTCTTTACCTGAGGAGGACCATGGCTTCATGGGTTTTCTCAAAAGAAGTTCCACAGGTAGCGTCAATGTGAACGATGCGGTGATTTCCGAATCTGAAATACTGAAGAAACACTGGTTGCATGTGCTCAACGGCTCTCTGCAGTTCTCCCAGGCATACGTGTCTGACAACTGGTATCAAGGCGGTAACAACCATGTCGCACTTCTGATTAATTTCCTGTGGGATGTGCAGCTGAACACCGTATGGCATCCGAATCTGCTGCTCCAGAGCACGCTGTCGTACAAACTCGGCCTCAACTCCGTTGAAGATGACCAATACAGGAAATACTCCATTTCACAGGACATATTCCAGTATAATTTCAAGTTCGGTTACAAGGCTCGCCGCAACTGGTATTATACCATTACAGCCCAGTTCAAGACCCAGCTCCTCAACAATTACAAAAAGGATACGGAAACACGCATAGCATCTGTTCTGACTCCCGGCGATCTCAACTTCGGTCTCGGTATGACATACAGCAAGACAAACGCTTCGAAGAGCATACAGTTCAACGCCTCTATCGCACCGCTGTCATACAACCTTAAAACCGCGATAGACCCGCATATTGACCATGAGTTGTTTGGCATTCCACAGACCGTCAAATCACAAAGCGAGATAGGTTCAAACGCAGACATAACACTGAACTGGAAAATCGGTAAGATGGTCACATACAAGACACGTCTCTTCCTCTTCACCGATTACGACTACTTCCTCGGAGACTGGGAAAATACGCTCAACATACAGTTCTCGCGCTTCTTCTCGACACAGCTTTATGCAAACCTCCGATATGACTCGTCTGCCGACAAATATGCCGCGCCTAAATGGAAAAGATTCATGCTTAAGGAAATCCTCAGTATAGGTCTGTCGTACACATTTTCTACCAAACAATGATGCGGCACTTCGGATTTATTAAGACAATGTTAGCAGCCATGACCCTCGCTTGCGGGGCCATGGCTGCTAACGCTCGGGACCAGATGATATTCGACATGGAAAGTGCCCTTGTATATTGCAGAGAAACCGCGATGGAGGGTCCTGAAGGTATATGGGAGTTTGCCGGAGATGAGACTCAGGTGCTGATAAAAAAAGAGACCAGAGGAGGAAAAGGCTACGACATAATTGTGATCTCCACCCCTGACTGCCGCCTGAGTCCTGGAGAAACAATAGGCAATATCCAGCCTTCTGCAAAGAAAGGCAAATACAGGATGAAGCTCTACGTATCAAGAAAAATGGGTACGTTTTCAGACTCAAGGACATGCATGGCGGAGTATATCGAAAAAGACGATGCGATACTCACACATCCCGTGAAACTCAAGATATCCGTGCGCACGATGTGGTTTCTCCCTAAATTCTGGCGTTCTTTGAAAATCTCCGTTGACAACCCTGCCGCCTCTCTTCCACATGGTCTCGTGAGGATATATCCCCGCAAAGAGCCTTCAAAACCCGTATACTTATGAAGATTAAGATTACANGCTGTTCAGTTCTCTCTATTCTGACAGTTATGATATTGTCCGTTCCCGCGGGAATATCTGCACGAAAAAAAGGATACAAGTTAAAAAACATATCCGAAAACCGGCAGACAGAGGCTGTCAGCACGATTGAGACCAGACCGGACACTGCCGCGCAGGAGATGGTTGCCGGCAGCTTTATGGTTGCCTCGCAATGTCCGACATGCAACAGCGGATACGCGTTAGATCAGATTGTATTCACAGGTTTCGACAAAAACCAGTACAACGCGAAAGAGAGCTTCTTCATAATAAACAAGACAGACAGGGAACTCACCGGAGTCTCGCTGTATATCGAATACATCACTCCCGACAGACGCCAGTTGCACAAACGTTTCCTTAAACTCACATGCAGCATCCCTGCAGGGGAGACCCGAAAA
>NZ_CAJMXD010000128.1:0-7328 GCF_905219685.1 Barnesiella sp. CU968 | reverse complement strand
CTTTGACCCCTTCTTTGATTTTGCAGGAATCTTCACAGTCTTTCCGGCACGCAGTTTGTCATTGGTCATGCCGTTCGCCCTTTTGAGTTCAGCAATGCTGACACCATATTTCTTGGAGATACTGCTCAGACTCTCGCCGTTCTTTATCTTATGCGCTTTCGCAGCAGATGCCTTTGCCTTGGTTTTGCTTTTTGCCGCAGCCGCTTGCACTGATTTCCTGGAAGACGAAGCCGGTGCATCAGATTGCCACGTACGCTCACCGCCTGCGGGAACCTCGGTTGCCTCAGCAGTCAGCAGTTCCGTCTCACCTTCCCCGGAAGCGGTATTGATACGCAAAAGCTGCCCTGTTCTGACAGCGTTCCTGCGCAGACTGTTCCACGATTTGATCTGCTCGGGAGCCACATTGTAAGTCTTTGCTATCGATGCAAGCGACTCTCCCGGCTTGACTTTGTGGGTAACTGTCCTAACACCCTTTGAAGCGGAAGCCGCGGCAACAGGAAGATTACTGTCTTCAGGATTGGTATCGGCAACGGTTTCCGGGACAGAATTGTCTGCGATCATCGGATGTTCTCCCGGTTGCACGTTTTCCCGACGCGCATATTTTGTCGCGTCGTGAGCCTTTATCGCATCTTCGCTCATCAGATATGCATGAACCTGCTGGGAGGGGAGAACAAGTGTATATGAACGTTCAGGAGAACCGGGAACAATATCAGCACGGAACTGAGGATTGAGGACTCTAAGCTCATCTACAGGAATATCAAGAACTGCCGATATCTGCTTGAAATGCACACGGTCCGAAATCTGCAGAGTGTCGGTAATCAGAGGTTTAGTCGGAATCACCGGACTTATGTTATGCTGCGGATAATAATTCATCACATAGTTCGCAGCTATAAACATCGGCACATATCCCCTCGTTTCAGGCGTAAGGTAATTATATATCGACCAGAAATCATGTTGCCTGGGATCGCCTCCGGCACGGCGGATGGCTTTGTTTACAGCCCCCGGACCACAATTGTAGGCAGCGATTGCAAGACTCCAGTCCCCATAGGTAGCATACAGATCGCTGAGATACTGGGCTGCCTTTTTAGATGAAAGATACGGGTCGCGACGCTCATCTACAAGAGAATTTACCTCCATACCCAACCCTTTTGCCGTAGCTATCATAAACTGCCACAGTCCTGTGGCGCCATGCCTGGAGACAGCATTGGGATCAAGGCCCGATTCTATAACCGGAAGATATTTCAGTTCGAGAGGAAGACCTCTCTCCTCAAGAGCCTGCTCGAAGATAGGAAGATAATAATGGCTGAGACCAAGAAGCACAGTCACCTGCTCGCGACCTTTCTGCGTATATCGGTCTATATAAGACCTTACAATCTGATTGTAGGGCATCTCTATAACCGTAGGGAGTTGTGCGAGACGCTCGCGTATTGTCTTGTCATCGTTGCGGGTATCACCCTCTCTCCTATAGCGGTCATCGGTCGCCATATAGTTTTTCATATACCACCCTTCAAGCATTTTGCGCGTGTCCGCCTCAAAACTTTCCGGATAGATTATATTATTGTCGGATATGCTTGTCTTCACATCAAGCACAGTGTTTTTTTTCTGCGGTGCAGAAACCGACGGAAGAGCTGTTGCGGCTACCGCACACGCAAGGAGTATATGACGTATCTTATTCTTCATTATTCTATATCGTTAGGCTGACTGCCGTTTTATAAGCTGTTTAAAAAGTAAATGCCCAGTTGATTCCGAACGCCGGCTTGCGCGAGGCAGGCTGCAGCATCAATGTCGGACTCATATCGAGCGAAAGGTCGGGAGAGATGTCGAAATGCGCCATAGAAGCATCGATATACGCATCTACCATACACACCAGATACAACGCCACAATGCAGATGATGCACAGGTCCCGGTTTCTGCGGAAATAATCGCGGCGGCTCTTGAACGTGCGCGTGAGCCACTCGGTGTCAAGGTCGCTCTCATTCACTGTTGGCGGAAAGAAATCGAGGTANCTTTTCGTATTGGGATCGCNGNCGACAAGATCCCGATAGCCTTGCACATAATCCTGATATTGGTTATTGTTCCAGTTTGTGGCGTAACCGAGTCCCATGAATCCGCCCACTACAATCGGAAGTTTCCAGTAGCGTCTGTTATAGATCTGTCCTAAACCAGGACACAATGCCGACAGCCACACCGCCCTCTGCGGAGAGGGGTTGAAAGCTATCTTGCCGTCAAGCCCATATGGATAGTCATCCGCTGTGACTTCCGTAGGGGGTATCGAATCCGTCACTTCGTCCGCCTTGACAAGGATCTCAGCATCGGCATAAACCACAGAATCAGGCTGGACCGGAGACTGAGGCTGCGCCACACTCTGCGCCCTGGCAGGCAACACAAGGTAATCGAACGGAAAAAGGAGCACAACCGCCAACACCACCACCAGACCGCGCTCCGCGGGACGAAGTTGCAGATTTCTGCCGAATAACCTGATATTGCGCCTCTTATTTTCCTGACTCATTGTTTTAATCTCTCGAATATTTTAACAAGCTGATGAAGCTCGTCGTCAGAAGCGAACTTGAATGTAACAGACCCTTTTCCGCTCTGTGAGCGCGAGACCTTCACCGGCATCGAGAAATAGCTTGTGAAGTCTTTCTCAAGCATACGGATGTCGGCGGATTTCTCACTTTTCACCTTTGCCGGAGCGTCGTGATTCTCACCCTCCGCGAGCTTACGTCCGAGTTCTTCCACGGCACGCACAGACAATCCCTCCTTTATCACCTGCTTGTAGAGCTTAAGCTGAATCTTAGGGTCTTCCACCGACAGAATCGCACGGGCATGACCCATATCGAGTTTTCTGTCGCGCAAGCCAAGCTGAATCTCGGCGGGAAGCCGGAGCAGACGCAGGTGGTTTGCTATCGTGGCGCGTTTCTTGCCGAGACGTTCGGAAAGGCGTTCCTGTGTCAGATTATACGAATCAATAAGTTTCTTGAACCCCAGAGCCACCTCTATGGCGTTCAGATCTTCGCGCTGGATGTTCTCTATAAGAGCCATCTCAGTCATTTCCGAGTCAGAGACTGTCCGCACATATGCCGGCACAGAGGTCAGACCTGCCTTGCGTGCCGCTCGCCAGCGCCGCTCGCCGGCAATTATCTGGTAATTCCCCTCATCGTTCATGCGGAGCGTCAGCGGCTGCACCACACCCAGTTCGCGAATAGACGCGGCAAGCTCTTCAAGAGTTGTCTCGTCGAACGAGCGACGGGGCTGGTCCGGATTGGGCTCGATGCGGCTGATATCTATTTCCGATATTGCCGAAGAGCCCTCAGTTCTTATATCTCCCATTGAGATCAGCGAATCAAGTCCCCGTCCCAATGCATTTCTTTTCAAAGCCAAATTGTCTTAGTTTTCAGATTTCGTACTCTTTTTATTTCTCATCAGCAACTCCTTGGCAAGCTGCACATAGGATATGGCACCACGCGAATCGGGGTCGTAAAGGATCACTGGCAGACCATGACTCGGAGATTCCGACAGTCTGATATTGCGGGGTATTACAGTATCGAACACCATCTTTCCGAAGTGTCCTCGCAATTCCTCGTAAATCTGGTTGGCAAGACGAAGACGGGCATCATACATGGTCAGTAGAAAACCCTCGATCTCAAGTTGCGGTCTCAGACGGCTCTTGATTATACGCACAGTGTTGAGAAGCTGGGAAATTCCCTCTAATGCGAAATATTCCGCCTGTACGGGTATCAGGACCGAATTTGATGCGGTCAGCGCATTTATGGTAATGACCCCGAGCGATGGCGAACAGTCAATCAGAATGAAATCGTAATCGTCTTTGACCGGCTCAAGCAGTCTCTGGAGAATGCGCTCCCGGTCGCGGCGGCTCATAAGTTCCACTTCCGCTCCAACAAGATCGATACGCGAGCAGATTATATCAAGATTATCGATAGTAGAGTGCATTATTGCCTCCGCCGCGGGATAATTGTCAACCAGACAGTCATAGATGGATGCATCTGTAGGCTGGGGCTGCATGCCGATGCCCGAAGTGGCGTTTGCCTGCGGATCGGCATCTACTAAAAGCACACGCTTGCCTGCCACAGCCAGACACGCACCGAGATTGAATGCGGTGGTCGTTTTTCCGACACCGCCCTTCTGATTTGCTATTGCTATGATTTTACCCATTCTGATATTTTGAGAATATCCTTCGAAATTGCAAAAATAATCAAAATTCCCCTCTTTCCATAAAAAATATTATTAAACTACTTTAAAATATGCTCAGCATCCATCCAAACACCTCTTACACAACGACACTGCGAGACAACACACAGTATCTGTCATTGGCATCACATAACAAATCCAATTGAGACTCATTTACGAGGCGGCATAACATAAATATGCCGCCTCGCTTCTTTTCAAACAGATTCTATCTATCGCCGCTATCGAAACTTCCGCATGAAAATCATATTTTATGAATGTTTCCGATTGTTATTTTGCAGAATCATTTTGACAAACGTCTGTTTGGTCTCAAACTATCAATAAACAAAACTTGTCTTGATTGATTTATTTTTTCTTAACATCAGCGAGATATTTCCGAGGTGTTTTCGCCATTCGAAGAGCCGGCAACCTTACCGCTGGCGGTGACGCGAGGGGTGAAAACAACCGGAAAGATCCGCTAAGGCTGAGAAAAGAATCAACGATATCATTATTTTAACTTTCGTGAATAAGTCAAGACGAGCTCACATTCAAAAAAACTAAAACTATGGACATGCCGTTATTAACTTGGTTGCTGATTGTCGGAATCCTTATTCTGGCTGTTATTACCAGAACGATAATTTTTCTACACACCTCCCGCAGGGAACGCTTCCATTTCCGTCCGTTCGAGATCGGTAGCGAAAGAGAGGAGTTTTTTGTACCGGGAGACCCGCAAGGCAGCGATGAAGATATTGATTAAAACCTCTCTTCCATAAATAAATGACAGAGATTCCACTTAAAGAAACCTGCGAACCGGATGTAAGGAAGGTATGCGTGTTTCTGTCTGACTACAGCGCATGGCTGCTCGGATGCGGGTCAACTTGCGTGCGACTTGAAAAGAATGTGACACGCATTGCCCGCGCATATGGCAAGACCGTAGACATTACGATCATGCCGCGTCACGTGCATATCTCGGTAAGAGACAAAAACGGTGGTGACTTCGTAACTTCCGTAGCCACAATACGCCACACGCCTATCAGTTTCAATATCAATACACGTCTGAGCGAGCTCAGCTGGGCAATAGCCGAGAAACGCATCAGTCTCAGAGAGGCGGAAGAGCGGTTCAGGGAAATTGTCACCAACGACCGTCAGAACCCCTGGACCGTGCTTTTGCTTGTGTCTCTTGCCAACGCCTCTTTCTGCCGGCTTTTTGGTGGCGACATCACTGCGATGGGGGTCGTGTTTATGGCGACTATGGCGGGATACTGGCTTAAAACCCAACTGCTTTCAAAAAAAGTCGACATCCGCGCCACTGTGGCGATATGCGCTTTTGTCTCGGCGGTGCTCGGTGCCACCGATTCCCTTTTCGCTCTGGGAAGCACCCCTGACATCGCGTTGGGAACGAGCGTTCTATATCTCGTTCCGGGGATTCCATTGCTGAATTCTTTCAGCGACATGCTTTACCGATATTACATCTGCTCCATGAGCCGTTTCTTCGATGCGGTGGTAATCACCGGATGCCTGTCGATCGGGTTGTGTGCCGCAATGTTCATGATGAACGCCGGAATGTTTTGAACGAAAACATCGAAGGAATTTCAAATTGATAAACGAAGTGATTTAGAAACAGATTCCAAACGGATTTCAGACATTATGTTGGAAAAAATTTTAGAGGATGCATTGTTTTCAGCGATAGCCGCTATCGGTTTTGCAGCTATCAGCCGTCCCCCGGCAAGGGCATATCTTTATTGCGCGGCTATAGCCGCAATCGGACATGCCGTCAGATTCATGCTGATGACTCCTGAATTCGGTGTGAGACTGCACATAGTCACCGCCTCGCTCGTCGCCGCGTTCATGGTCGGCATCATCGCTGTAGTCTTCTCTCCGGTGGTGAAGACTCCTCCTGAGACATGTCTCTTCCCGGCACTTCTCCCGATGATTCCGGGCATGTACGCCTACCGTTCTTTTGCAGGTGCGGCACTATGCGTGCTCAGCGCCGGTCAAGAGCAGTTCGACCGCTATTTCTATCTTTTCGCATCAAACTCATTTACCTGCGTATGCATATTGCTCGTAATGGCGGTAGGCGCCACAATACCTATTTTTCTCTTGAAAAAGATATCATTCCAAGCCACACGATAACATTATGGAACTGCGTCAACTGAAATATTTCATAAAGACAGCCGAGACATTGAGTTTCTCGGAGGCATCAAAAGCTCTATGCATAACACAGAGCACTTTGTCGCAACAGATAAAACAGCTTGAAACCGAATTAGGCACCCCTCTGTTTATCCGCAGCAGCCACAGCGTCTCACTCACTGAAGCAGGAGAAGAGATGCTCCCCTACGCCAGACACACAGTCAACTCCGCGGAGCTTTGCGCCGCACGCATATCGGACCTCAACAACATGACTGCCGGAACCCTAAACATCGGTGTTACCTATTCTTTCAGCCCGATACTCACCGAGACTCTCATAATGTTCCGCAAGATGTATCCCGACATAAAACTGAATATCTGTTACCGCCCCATGGCAGAACTTATGGAACTGCTTAAATCGAGAGAAGTGGATTTCGTGCTGGCTTTCAGACCGTGGAAACCGGAAGACGGGGTTGAATCCCATATCCTTTTTCAGAATTACCTCGCAGCCATCGTTGCCGAGGGTCATCCATTGGCAGAAAAAGAGAGCGTAACTCTGTCGGAACTGCAAAGATACGACCTTGCCCTCCCCTCGCGCGGACTGCAGGCACGCAACGCATTCGAGCTCATCAAGCCCGCAGGTTACGATTTCAGGATAAAGATAGAGCTGAATGAAGTGAACATACTGCTTAAGATAATCAGACAGACAATGCTTGTGTCTGTGCTTGCAGAAGCCACCATCCACAACGAATCGGGAATAAAAGCCATACACCTCGATTTCCCTGAAAATGAACTTGCCGGCTGTGTACACACTCTTCGCGGAACATACCGCAAACGAGCCGCACAGGAATTTATCCGTCTTCTGAGCGAGTCAATGGCTGTCAGGGAACGCCAGAACGACTGGATCTGACTTCTCTCCTTATCAAGGAATATCCAAAATGGCGGTGTGTCAAAATTGATAAAATTTGACACACCGCCTTTATTTTAGCCGGATGGCGAGGATGCTGTCAGAATGG
>NZ_CAJMXD010000127.1:0-7357 GCF_905219685.1 Barnesiella sp. CU968 | reverse complement strand
GGTCATCACAGGTGAGGTTCATCAGATCTGGAAACGCGAGATGCTTCTTCTCGACGAAGAACAGCACGAGCTTATCATGCCCAAGGAAGAACAGATTCCCGGAGACTTCTTCCATAAAGGCGATATGGTCCGCGCAATCGTAAAAAGAGTTGACAACCCCAACAATAATCCCAAGATTATCGTAAGCCGCACCGATCCCCGCTTCCTCCGCCGTCTTTTCGAACAGGAAGTGCCTGAGATCCACGACGGACTCATCACCATCAAGGATGTGGCACGCATTCCCGGCGAGCGCGCCAAGATAGCCGTTGAAAGCTATGACGACCGCATCGACCCCGTCGGAGCCTGCGTCGGCATCAAGGGAAGCCGAATCCACGGAATCGTGCGTGAGCTCCGCAACGAGAACATTGACGTGATTTCATTCACCGCCAATCCCCAGCTCTACATACAGCGCGCGCTTAGTCCCGCCAAGATTTCCTCGATCCGTCTTAACGAAGAAGACCGCAAGGCAGAGGTATTCCTTCACCCTGACGAGGTCAGTCTCGCCATCGGTAAAGGAGGTATGAACATCCGTCTTGCCTCCATGCTCACCGGATATTCGATCGACGTATACCGCGACATAGAGCCCGGCGAGGAAGACATCTACCTTGACGAATTCAGCGATGAAATCGACGAATGGGTAATCGAGGCACTCAAAGATCTTGGTCTCGGCACAGCCAAAGCCGTGCTCAACGCCCCGCAGCATGTGCTTGACCAGGCAGATCTTGAAGACTCCACGCTACAGCACGTTCTCGATGTGCTCCGCGCAGAGTTTGAAGACTGACCGGAATAACCGCAGACAGCCGCTGCCCTCTCCTCTCACGGGAAGCAAAAGGCACTGCCTCTGCTTCACATTTTAATAGCAATCACAAAAATTACATATGCGCATAAAGATCAGCAAAGTAGCAAAAGACTTAAATGTAGGAATCAACACTGCTGTGGAATTCCTGCGCAAAAACAATGTCGAGATCGAAGAGAATCCCGGTCCCAACACCCGTATCGATGAAGATGCGGTTGATATCCTCACCAAGGAATTCAGCAAAGACAAGGGCATAAAGGAGAAATCAGATGACTTTGCCGCCGCTAAAAAACAGGAACGTAAGGAAAAGCAATCTTCTAAAGAGCGTCCGCGCACAGACGAGATAAAGACCACCGTTCCACATGCAGGCGGTCCTCGCATTTTGGGCAAAATCGACCTTGACGCTCCCAAACAGACTGCTACCGCTGAAGCGAAACATGCAGCCGAAAGCGGACCGGAACCCAAAGCGGAGACAAAACCGCAACAGCCCGTGGCCGCAAAACCGGAACCAAAGCCGGAAGCCAAACCTGAGACGAAGGTCGAGGTGAAACCTCAGCCTCAGCCCCAGCCTCAGCCAAAACCGGTTCAGGAACCCAAACCGCAAGTAAAACCGGAGCCCAAGACCGAGCCGAAAGCAGCGCCCGCTGCCAGACCCGACACAGTCAAAGCAGAGGCTCCCAAACAGGATAATGCAGTGAAAGAACCGGCAAAAGAGACTCCCAAAGCGGAACCGGCAAAAACAGAAGCACCTAAAGAAGACAATGGAGGCGTATTCCGTTATGCTCCCACGCCTGCCGGCCCGGAGCTGAAAGTTGTCGGAAAGATAGACTTGTCCGCGATCAACCAGTCCACACGTCCGCGTAAGAAAAGCCGCAGCGAACGCCGCGCCGAGGCAGCACGCGCCCATGGCGGCGACAACGCCCAGAAAAAACGCAAGCGCATCGGCAAAGAGAAGGTAGACATCGAGAAAGCAGTGTCTCAACCTGGCTTCGGCTCTGAAAACCGCAAGAAAGAAAACAAAGGCAACGACCGTCAGGGCAATTCCCAGCAGGGTGGCGGAAGAGGCGAAAACAAACGTAAGCGCGACAAACGCCCCGTAAAACCGGAAATCAATTCCGAAGACGTTCAGAAACAGGTGAAGGAAACTCTTGCGCGTCTCACCAACAAAGCCCCCAAGAAGAGCGCGAAGTGGCGTAAGGAAAAACGCGAGGAGATGCACAACCGCGAACTGGAGAACCAGCAGCGCGAGGCGGCTGAAAGCTCAGTGATCAAAATCACCGAGTTCGTGACAGCCAACGACCTCGCCAACCTCATGGATGTTCCTGTCAACAACGTCATCGCCACTTGCATGAACCTCGGTGTGATGGTATCCATCAACCAGCGTCTCGATGCGGAGACAATCAATATAGTTGCCGAGGAATTCGGGTTCACAACCGAATTCGTCAGCGCCGATGTCACCGAAGCCATCGAGGTTGTTGAAGACAAGGAGGAAGACCTCCAGAGCCGTCCGCCGATCGTCACAGTCATGGGACACGTAGACCACGGCAAGACATCTCTTCTCGACTACATCCGCAAGGCAAACGTGATCGCTGGTGAGGCAGGAGGCATCACACAGCATATCGGAGCCTACAACGTCAAGCTCGCCGACGGACGACACATCACATTCCTCGACACACCGGGTCACGAAGCGTTCACGGCAATGCGTGCCCGCGGTGCCAAAGTCACCGACCTCGCCATTATCATCGTGGCTGCCGACGACAACGTGATGCCCCAGACCATCGAGGCGATCAACCATGCATCCGCAGCTGGTGTACCGATGGTGTTCGCTGTCAACAAAATCGACAAACCCACGGCAAACCCGGACAAAATCAAAGAGGAACTCGCCCAGATGAACTACCTTGTGGAGGAATGGGGCGGCAAATACCAGAGTCAGGACATTTCTGCGAAGAAAGGAATCGGAGTGGACGAACTCATGGAAAAAGTGCTTCTTGAAGCCGAGATGCTCGACCTCAAGGCAAATCCCGAGCGCAACGCGATCGGTTCGGTAATCGAGTCCTCTCTCGACAAAGGTCGCGGCTATGTTGCCACGGTGCTTGTCCAGAACGGCACACTCCGTGTGGGAGATGTCATTCTCGCCGGCACACATTACGGCAAGGTAAAGGCAATGTTCAACGAGCGTAACCAGCGCGTCAAAGAAGCTGGACCCGCCACGCCGGTGCTTATTCTCGGTCTCAACGGCGCACCCACCGCCGGCGACACCTTCAATGTCCTTGAGACAGAGCAGGAAGCGAGAGAGATAGCAGGCAAACGCGAGCAGCTACAGCGCGAACTCGGTCTCCGCACCAAGAAGCGTCTCGGTCTCGAAGAGCTTGGCCGCCGCCGCGCGCTCAACGACTTCCACGAACTCAACCTCGTTGTCAAGGGAGACGTAGACGGTTCAATCGAGGCACTTTCGGATTCATTGCTCAAGCTGTCCACACCAGAGGTGCAGGTCAATGTGCTTCACAAAGGTGTGGGTGCCATCTCCGAATCCGATGTCACACTTGCCGCAGCATCCGATGCCATCATCATCGGCTTCCAGGTGCGTCCTTCCGCAGCCGCTAAACGCGAAGCAGAGAAAGAGGGAGTTGAGATCCGTCTCTACTCAGTCATCTACAAGGCAATCGAGGAAGTCAAAGACGCTATGGAAGGTATGCTCTCTCCCGAAATCAAGGAAGAGATTACCGGAACGGCGGAAGTGCTTCAGACCTATCATATCTCGAAAGTCGGCACTATTGCCGGAGCAATCGTGCGTGACGGCAGAATCAAACGCGCCAGCAAAGTGCGCCTGATCCGCGACGGCATCGTGATTTACACCGGCGAACTCGGTTCTCTCAAACGCTTCAAAGACGATGTCAAGGAAGTTGTTTCAGGTTACGACTNCGGTCTGTCGATACAAGGCTACAACGACGTCCGCGAAAGCGACCTCATAGAAGCCTTCGAAGAAGTCGAAGTGAAGAAAACACTTTAAGGCACAAACGCCAGGGTCTGCAGACAACTGACAGATTACTTAGCTTATTCCCGTGGGGAAAGGATTCGTTACATTCAAGAATCCTTTCCCCTCATTCTTTTTTCCGATACGCCTGATGCGACCGCCGATTGCGGGAGGCGTCAATCCTCTACTGCTTCCCGTATGCTGAACATGAAAGTCTTTAAAAGCAACAAAATCAAGAACATACAACACTTTAACGTTATTTAACAAATGGGGGGGGTATTTTACAAATTTTGTTTGTAATTTTGCGAAAAATTTGAGAGAGGGATACCGCCATCTCCCACATGCCAACACCCTATATCGGCATGGATCCATAAAAAAAATTGTATTCAGAGACATAGAAAGAGGCTTGCGCAATTTGATGTACCATCACCATACGCTATCCGTGCACATGCGTGGCTTCGCAAATTTACAATAATTGATGAAAGCAGTCAGATTAATCATTATGTCAGCGCTTTTCGCCCTCAGTGCGAACGCGCAGGTAGGAGTCAAAACAAATTTACTCTATGATGCGGCATTAACTCCTAACATAGGCATCGAGTTTGGTCTTGCTCCCAAATGGAGTCTGGATGTTTCGGGCAACCTGAATCTCTGGAAGCTCGACAATGGTCGCAGATGGAAACATTGGCTCGTGCAGCCGGAGGCACGCTATTGGTTTTGTGACCGTTTTTCAGGACACTTCGTAGGTCTTCACCTGCTTGGAGGGCAATATAACTTCGGAGGATGGAAAAACGGATGTAATTTTCTTGGAACTCATTTCGAAAAACTGCGCACGCAAGTACACCAGGGGTGGTATGCAGGCGCAGGTGTCGCATATGGCTACACATGGATTCTCAACCGACACTGGAGCGCAGAAGCCGAAGTAGGCATAGGATGGGCGTATACACGATATGACGCCTACCCTTGCGCCAAATGCGGGACAAGACTTGAAGAAAACAGAGTTCACAATTATGTAGGGCCCACGAAAGCCGCAATCAATCTAATCTACGTATTCTGATCTTGAACCTAAAATCGCTTTGCATTGCAACCCTTCTTTCATTAGGGTTCGTTGGCGCAGCTGCTTCCGACAAGACTCCTACAGACGCGGTAAGAGCCTCTAACATAGATGTGGCACGCACAGAAAACAACTTGTTCGTAAAGATGGATCTCGACCTGAGCGGCTATAGCACGCTCAACAGCAACCGGGAAGTGACAGTCACCCCCATGCTTGTCAACAAGGAAGACACGCTGAGGCTGCCGGCTCTCACAATCGCCGGACGCTCAAGATATTATCTTCATATCCGCGAAGGAGAAGAGGACTGGCCCTCTCCCGCTCTTTACAAAGCTTCAAAAAATCTCACAGTGCCCTACCAGGCTTCAGCTCCGTTCAGCACATGGATGGGAAAAGCCGAGCTGGTGCTCTCTGCAAAATCATGCGGATGCTGCGGCGAGCCGATAGCAGCCACAGACATTCCCGCCAAGACACTTGACCTCACACCCAAAGAGAAGGTCACATTCAGACCGCTCTTCGCCTTCGTAACCCCTAAAGCCGAGCTGGTAAAGCACCGTGAAATCAAAGGATCGGCATATATCGACTTTCCGGTAAACCGCACGGAGTTATATCCCGACTACCGCCGCAACCCCGCGGAACTCGCCAAGATCAACGCCACGATTGATTCCGTGCGCCTTGACAAAGACGTGCAATTCAAAGCCATGACAATAAAGGGATACGCATCTCCCGAAGGCTCTTACACCAACAACGTCAGACTCGCCAAAGGGAGAACAGCGACACTTAAAGACTACGTTCTCGGACAATATTCATTCCCCGCCTCCATCATCGCTACGTCATATGAACCGGAAGACTGGGAAGGGTTGCGCCGTTACGTTGAAAAATCAGACATTGCCGACCGCGAAGGAATACTCGCCATCATAAACTCCGACATGGAGCCGGATCCCAGGAACGAAGAGATACGCAGACGCTATCCGCGCCAATACGAATTCCTTCTCAGAGAGGTATACCCCGGACTGCGACATTCAGACTACACTGTGGAATACACAGTCAGGAACTATACCGACATCAATGAAATCAAACGTCTTATCTTCACAGACCCCAGAAAACTTAGTCTTAACGAGATGTTTGCCGCCACATCGGCAATGGACCCGGCATCGCCCGAATATGAGGAAGCCTTCAGGGTAGCGGTGAGAATGTATCCCGAAAGCACCGATGCCAATCTTAATGCCGCAAACATCGAGATGCGGGACGGCAATCTTGAGTCGGCGGCGCGTCATCTTGAAAAGGCGGGAGACTCTCCCGAAGCCACATACGCACGCGGTGTGTTGGAGGGCATTAAAGGTAACTTCAGTTCAGCACGCGCACTTTTCGAAAGAGCTGCCTCACGCGGAGTCAAAGAAGCCGGAGCCGCCATTGACAATCTCACCGCCATCGAAGAGAACGACAGATAAAAAACGGCAGACAACATCCGGAAAACCTAATGATTCAGAAACTGAGGTCAAGATGACTTCAGTTTCATATCCAACTTGCAGAACCAACAGACAGATTAAACCAAAATAACAACTGACATATGAATCTTTTCAGAAAATTCTTCTTTGGAACCGCCACGCTCGCTCTGCTTGCAGGCTGCTCCGACGACATCAGCAATGCCGGACAGAACAACGGTTCGACAGGCAATGAAGACGGACCATCCGTATATCTTGGCGTAAACTTCCAGATGCCGGGCATGGGTTCCACAAGATCCTTCACTGATGGAGACAACACCTCCAACAACGGCACTGAAGTCGGCACAGATGTAGAAAACAACGTGAATGAAGTGCTCCTCGTGCTTGCCCGCCGCGATTACGGTTTTATCGGCGCTGCCTCCGTTATGCGCGACAACATCTACAAACATCAGGCACAACAGCCCAACGCCGGCTCATATCATGCTACGGCAAAATTCAACAAAACCGAGCTTAGCCAGTATTATTCCGATGCCGCGAACTTCAACAAGGAGATTTGCGTGTTCGTGATAGCCAACCCCACCGGCGGAATGGTCGACAGACTCGCCACAGCCGCCTACGGCGACACCGAGTGGATCAACACTCCGTGGACAGTATCCGTAGAAGGCAACCAGACAGAAGGCGCCATCTGGTCATCGACAAACGGCGGCAACTTCCTTATGACCAACAGCCAGATTGCAGTGCGCGAGATACCTCAGCAGATGTCGGCATGGGACAGCTACACATCGGAAGACAAGTGTTTCAACCTTTCTGAAATCAACGGCGTCGCCGGTGCTTTGGGTACAATAGACAACTCCGCCGCCAACGCATCACGCGGTCCGGTGAAAGTGGAGCGTGCGACCGCACGCTTTGACTTCCGTGACGGTTCACCCGCAAATACGGACGCCAACACATATCCCGTCGTCTACATCCAGAATCCCGACGGCAGCCAAGGCGCGAAGCTTATCGACATAAAGCTCAACAAGATGGCTCTTGTGAACATGGGCAAGACATTCTAT
>NZ_CAJMXD010000126.1:0-7374 GCF_905219685.1 Barnesiella sp. CU968 | reverse complement strand
TTCTCTTGCTATATACCTCATCTGGATCCTTTGACCAAATACGCTGTCAGGGCCGTTTCCGGTGAAAATATTGCCAATGAAGTTCAGGTTACTACTCAATCTACGGCGGTAATACCTAATGGAGATTTTGAGAATTGGTGTCAGATTGGTAAGATTATATTCCCCTATGCCGAAGGTGGACCGGAATTTTGGGATACCGGTAACACCGGCGCGTCAACCTTGGGACAGAATCTGACTGTTTCTTCCGAAGATACGCCAACGGGTTCCGGATTGTCTGCCGAACTTACAACGAAATTTGTAGGTATCGCCGGTATCGGCAAGCTTGGCGCCGGTTCTATTTTCACAGGGAAGTTTGTTAAGGTTGACGGCACTAATGGTATTCTTGATTTTGGACGCCCATGGAATCTTAGACCCACAAAGTTGCATGGATATTATAAATATAGGACGGCTGCGATTGATTATGTGTCAAGCGAATTTGCCTCTTTGAAAGGTAGGCCTGACACATGTTTTATTTATGTTGCGTTAACGGATTGGACGGCACCTTATGAAATACGTACTAATCCCAAGAACCGGAATCTCTTTGATCCCAATGCTTCCTATGTTATCGGATATGGAAAAATGCAATATAGCGGGACAATGGACGACTGGCAAGAGTTTGAGATTCCTATTTCATATCGTAGCACTTCTAAGGTGCCTACTTATATCCAGATAACGGCGGCAACTTCTAAATATGGTGATTATTTTACCGGAGGTAATGGTGCAGTGCTTTGGGTAGACCAGTTTTCTTTGGGATGGGATCTTGACGATTGATTATCTGTAAATTTTATGATAAAGAAGATAAGAAATATTATAACGGTAATGTTATTGATGGGGGCGGGGACGCTTTCCGCTCAGGCGCAGACATATTTCGAGCCGGCGGCAAAAGATGTGGTCACGCCGACGGGATTGCAGAAGAATGTGTCGCGGTCAACGGATATTGTAATGCTTGCACTCCCGGTTGCGACACTTGCGGGTGTGCTGATTGAGCGCGACTGGGATGGACTTGTTCAGGGAATCGAGACCGCCGGCGCGACAGCCGCGGCAACTCTGATACTCAAATATGCCGTTTGCGAGCGCCGTCCGGATGGTTCCGATATGCATTCGTTCCCGTCGGCACATTCGGCTGTGAGTTTTGCGACTGCTGCATTTCTTCAACGGCGTTATGGCTGGGCATTCGGCGCTCCGGCATATGCTCTTGCCGCTTATGTAGGGTGGGGAAGGGTATATTCCGGGAAACATCACTGGTGGGATGTGGTTGCCGGCGGTGCTATCGGCGCAGCGAGTGCCTATATATTTACAAAACCTTTTGCAAAGAAGCACAACCTGCAGGTTTCACCCGTATCCGATGGAAGATCCGTAGGTGTGTATGCATCGATGGAGTTTTAAACAGATTAATATGAAAAAACGATTGATGTCTTTCAGATATGCATGGGAGGGAATCGTTTCCCTTTTCAGCAATGAGAGAAATGCTCAGATTCATCTTGGGGCAGCCGTGTGCGTTATTACCGCCGGCTGCCTTTTTGATTTGTCGGCAGTGGAGTGGTGTCTGATTTCGCTGTGTATCGGCGGTGTGTTCATGGCGGAGGGTTTCAATACCGCAATTGAAAAAGTGTGTGACAAAGTGTCGCCGGAACGCGACCCTCTGGTCAAGACGGCAAAAGATGTTGCCGCCGGTGCTGTTCTTCTTTTTGTAATTTCTGCCGTAGTTGTGGGTCTCTTTGTGTTTATACCGCACTTTTTGAAGTTATTCTGAGCTTGGCGGACGGGAATATTGGCGTACGTTGAGAGACGGTGAATTTCTGTTAACATTTTGAAATAGATTTTAACATTTGTTGATTCGATTAATTATCAATACTTTATCAACGAATAAACCTTTTTATTGAAAAATTGTTGTAGAAATATTTGCACAGCGGCGAAAAAGGTTATAACTTTGCAACCGCAAACGGGAAACGACACAACGACAACAAGTCGAGAGTCAAGCACCGGAAGCGAACAGAACAATGAAATTTTGCCACAAGACAAGCAGCGAGACTGGAAACAGTCAAGTTGAGAGTATAAGGGAAACGAACAGTTTCCGTCAAGATTCCAACTTAATAAAGAGACGCTTGGGTCGAGACAAACAAACGTAGGCGGGACTTCGGGCTGTGCCGAAAATATTTTGTAAGAAAAATAGACAAGATATAACAGCGGAGAGTTTGATCCTGGCTCAGGATGAACGCTAGCGGCAGGCTTAACACATGCAAGTCGAGGGGCANCGGGAGGGAAGCTTGCTTTCCTTGCCGGCGACCGGCGCACGGGTGAGTAACACGTATGCAACCTGCCCTCTTCAGGGGGACAACCTTCCGAAAGGGAGGCTAATCCCGCGTATATCGGTTTCGGGCATCCGAGATCGAGGAAAGATTCATCGGAAGAGGATGGGCATGCGGCGCATTAGNTTGACGGCGGGGTAACGGCCCACCGTGGCGACGATGCGTAGGGGTTCTGAGAGGAAGGTCCCCCACACTGGTACTGAGACACGGACCAGACTCCTACGGGAGGCAGCAGTGAGGAATATTGGTCAATGGGAGAGATCCTGAACCAGCCAAGCCGCGTGAGGGAAGACGGCCCTATGGGTTGTAAACCTCTTTTGTCGGAGAACAAAACCCGGGACGTGTCCCGGACTGCGTGTATCCGAAGAAAAAGCATCGGCTAACTCCGTGCCAGCAGCCGCGGTAATACGGAGGATGCGAGCGTTATCCGGATTTATTGGGTTTAAAGGGTGCGTAGGCGGTCCGTTAAGTCAGCGGTAAAATTGCGGGGCTCAANCCCGTCGAGCCGTNGAAACTGGCAGACTTGAGTTGGCGAGAAGTACGCGGAATGCGCGGTGTAGCGGTGAAATGCATAGATATCGCGCAGAACTCCGATTGCGAAGGCAGCGTACCGGCGCCAGACTGACGCTGAGGCACGAAAGCGTGGGGATCGAACAGGATTAGATACCCTGGTAGTCCACGCAGTAAACGATGAATGCTGGTTGTCCGGGTCGAATGAGATCTGGGCGGCGAAGCGAAAGCGATAAGCATTCCACCTGGGGAGTACGCCGGCAACGGTGAAACTCAAAGGAATTGACGGGGGCCCGCACAAGCGGAGGAACATGTGGTTTAATTCGATGATACGCGAGGAACCTTACCCGGGCTCAAACGGGAGTGGAATGGACCAGAGACGGTTCAGCCTACGGGCCGCTTCCGAGGTGCTGCATGGTTGTCGTCAGCTCGTGCCGTGAGGTGTCGGCTTAAGTGCCATAACGAGCGCAACCCCCGCCGGCAGTTGCTAACGGGCAATGCCGAGGACTCTGCCGGGACTGCCGCCGCAAGGCGAGAGGAAGGCGGGGATGACGTCAAATCAGCACGGCCCTTACGTCCGGGGCGACACACGTGTTACAATGGGCGGTACAGCGGGAAGCCAGGCGGCGACGCCGAGCGGAACCCGAAAGCCGTTCTCAGTTCGGATCGGAGTCTGCAACCCGACTCCGTGAAGCTGGATTCGCTAGTAATCGCGCATCAGCCATGGCGCGGTGAATACGTTCCCGGGCCTTGTACACACCGCCCGTCAAGCCATGGGAGCCGGGGGTGCTTGAAGTGCGTCGCCGCGAGGCGCGCCCTAGAGCAAAACCGGTGACTGGGGCTAAGTCGTAACAAGGTAGCCGTACCGGAAGGTGCGGCTGGAACACCTCCTTTCTGGAGACCTTTAGCGTCTGAAACGCAGNAGGTCTTGGTAGCGTCATTCGGGGNATTAGCTCAGCTGGCTAGAGCACCTGCTTTGCAAGCAGGGGGTCAACGGTTCGAATCCGTTATTCTCCACTATCAGAATAGGACAATGACAAGGCTGGAAGCGAGAGTCGATTAAAAAGTCGGCTCAGCGAGAAGACAAGAGTAGAAACACAACAAAAAGTTTCACGAGCAAATCGAAAGGCGACAATGTCGAACTTAGTTTCGTACATAAATATATGCCGCAAGGCATAAAAGAAATAACGGAACGAACAAGGGCGCATGGGGGATNCCTTGGCTCTCGGAGGCGAAGAAGGACGTGACAAGCTGCGAAAAGCTGCGGCGAGTGGCAAATACACCGTGACCCGCAGATATCCGAATGGGGCAACCCGTAGGGAGCGATCCCTACATCAGTCGGAACGACTGAGGCGAACGTGGGGAACTGAAACATCTTAGTACCCGCAGGAAGAGAAAGTAACAACGATTCTCCCAGTAGCGGCGAGCGAACGGGGAAGAGCCCAAACCGGCGGCGTTTCGGCGCGTGCCGGGGTTATAGGACCGCTCAAAGGTGCATGCGAGCGTAGCGGAAGGAGATGGAATGCTCCCCCGCAGACGGTGAGAGGCCGGTACGCGAAACGCAGACATGCCAGGAGCGGCACCTGAGTAGGGCGGGACACGAGAAATCCCGTCTGAATTATCGGGGACCATCCCGAAAGGCTAAATACTACCGAGAGACCGATAGCGAACCAGTACCGTGAGGGAAAGGTGAAAAGCACCTCGGACAGAGGAGTGAAAAAGACCCTGAAACCATGCGCCTACAAGCGGTCGGAGCCACTATGTGTGGTAACGGCGTGCCTTTTGCATAATGAACCTGCGAGTTGCCGTCGGTGGCGAGGCTAAGGGCTTCAGGTCCGGAGCCGGAGCGAAAGCGAGTCCGAACAGGGCGTAAAGTCGCCGGAGGCAGACGCGAAACCGAGTGATCTACGCATGGGCAGGATGAAGACGTGGTAACACACGTTGGAGGTCCGAACCGGTAAGCGTTGAAAAGCTTTCGGATGACCTGTGCGTAGGAGTGAAAGGCCAATCAAACTCGGAGATAGCTCGTACTCCCCGAAATGCATTTAGGTGCAGCCTCGGGACTATGCCGCGGAGGTAGAGCGACCGATAGGATGCGAGGGCTTCGCCGCCTGTCAAGTCCTGACGAACTCCGAATGCCGCGGCACGAATTCCGGGAGTGAGGGCGCGGGTGCTAAGGTCCGCGTCCGAAAGAGGAACAACTCAGACCATCGTCTAAGGCCCCGAAATCCGGGCTGAGTTGAAGGCAATAACGAGGTGGGGCCGCACAGACAGCCGGGATGTTGGCTTGGAAGCAGCCATTCATTTAAAGAGTGCGTAACAGCTCACCGGTCAAGCGGCCCCGCGTGGATAATAATCGGGCATAAGTCCGGTGCCGAAGACGTGGGATTAATTAATAATTAATCGGTAGGGGAGCATTCCATCGGCGGTGAAGGTCGGACGCGAGTCCGGCTGGAGCTTATGGAAAAGCAAATGCAGGTATAAGTAACGACAAAGGGGATGAGAAATCCCCTCGCCGAAAGACCAAGGGTTCCTGAACAACGCTAATCGGTTCAGGGTAAGTCGGGACCTAAGGCCACCCCGTCAGGGCATGGTCGATGGACATGCGGTCAATATTCCGCAACCCGTGTATGTGGAATCCCAGCGGAGACGGAGAAGCGAAACGCACGCGTGCTGACGGAATAGCACGTTGAAGGAAAACAGCCATAAGGTACGGCGGAAACGTACCTGGCGAAATCCGACAGTACACGAGCCGCATGCGGTGAGTGACAGTTGCGGAGGAGCAGGCTCCCGAGAAAATCCGCGCGGGGTGTTCGACACATATTCGGCCCGTACCGGAAACCGACACAGGTGGTCGGGTAGAAAATACCGAGGCGCTCGAGAGATTCACGGTCAAGGAACTAGGCAAACTGACCCCGTAACTTCGGGATAAGGGGTCCTCCCCCCTGAACAAGGGGAGGCGCAGAGAATAGGTCCAGGCAACTGTTTAGCAAAAACACAGGGCTGTGCAAAGCCGCAAGGCGCAGTATACAGTCTGACACCTGCCCGGTGCCGGAAGGTTAAGCGGAGCTGTCAGAGCAATCGAAGCAGTGAAGTGAAGCCCCGGTAAACGGCGGCCGTAACTATAACGGTCCTAAGGTAGCGAAATTCCTTGTCGGGTAAGTTCCGACCTGCACGAATGGTGTAATGATCCGGACACTGTCTCGACCGTGAGCTCGGTGAAATTGTAGTATCGGTGAAGATGCCGATTACCCGCAACGGGACGAAAAGACCCCGTGAACCTTTACTGCAGCTTAGCATTGGGGCCGGGTGTGCGATGTGTAGGATAGTCCGGAGGCTGTGAACCTGGGACGCCAGTTTCAGGGGAGCCGTTGTTGAAATACGGGCCTTCGCACATTTGGCTTCTAACGCGCGGAAAGCGCGGACATTGCTTGGCGGGTAGTTTGACTGGGGTGGTCGCCTCCAAAAGCGTAACGGAGGCTTCTAAAGGTGCCCTCAGACCGATTGGCAACCGGTCGCAGAGTGCAATGGCATAAGGGCGCTTGACTGCGAGACGTACATGTCGAACAGGAAGGAAACTTGAGCATAGTGATCCGGCGGTTCCGCATGNAAGGGCCGTCGCTCAAAGGATAAAAGGTACTCCGGGGATAACAGGCTGATCCCTCCCAAGAGCTCATATCGACGGAGTGGTTTGGCACCTCGATGTCGGCTCGTCACATCCCGGGGCTGGAGAAGGTCCCAAGGGTTAGGCTGTTCGCCTATTAAAGTGGCACGCGANCTNGGTTCAGAACGTCGTGAGACAGTTCGGTCTCTATCTGTTGTGGGCGTTGAGACTTGAGGAGAACCGGCACTAGTACGAGAGGACCGTGCTGGACAGACCTCCGGTGCACCGGTTGTCCCGCCAGGGGCACAGCCGGGTAGCCGCGTCTGGGCAGGATAAGTGCTGAAAGCATCTAAGCACGAAGCCGGCTCCGAGATTAGGTCTCGCCAAGGGTCGTCGCAGACTACGACGTTGATAGGCCGCAGGTGCAAGCGTGGTGACGCGTTCAGCCGAGCGGTACTAATTGCCCGCAGTTCCGGAAAAAACAACACCGCATTTCGAAGCGCGTGGAACTAGTAGTTATACGAGTCTTCTCAGCTTCCGGTCGGGTCCGTTCTGAAACCCACCACACGGCGAGAGTGCCGTGAAAGAAGANATTAAGGCGAAGACAGCGTAAGGGCTCCACCTCTTCCCATTCCGAACAGAGAAGTTAAACCTTATCACGCCGATGGTACTGCGAAAGCGGAAGAGTAGGTAATCGCCACCTTTAAGCCTCAGAGAAATCTGAGGCTTTTTTTGTATATACATAGATCGGATACCAATACGCGCACTATGACTCACAGCTGCTTATAACACGCTTCAGATTCTTACGATCCAGGATGTGTCATAATAGCCCGTATGGGTCGTTGGCTGAATGATTCGGACCATTCTGACAGCATCCTCGCCATCCGGCTAAAATAAAGGCGGTGTGTCAAA
>NZ_CAJMXD010000125.1:0-7380 GCF_905219685.1 Barnesiella sp. CU968 | reverse complement strand
CAGAAAATCGCGTAACCAACATGAATACAGAGTTTAACAATTTCGCATTAACAGATTTTAAGAGACGCCAGTGATAAGTTTTATTTTACATATGCCGGTAAAGATTATAATGACATTAATAATATCCAGGTATCAGGTCTTGATCCCAATACAAGTTATACCTTACGTTTTTCAGTGGTTTCTGATGGGGTTGTAATCCAGTCTTCGAGAAGCTTTAAGACTTCGGATTTGGTTTTAGTTACTAATCCTTCTGAGACAATATCTGATAACTGCGCAATTATCAGCGCTAAAACCAATATTTCGGATTATGAAACAGGAACGGGTTTTGAATGGCGAAGATATGATGCTCCTGAAGAAATGCCTTCCGTTCAGGCTCCTTGTCGCGCTGTCAACGGATCGCTTGCTGGTAAACTTAATGGATTAAGTAAATCTACATATTATAAATTCAGACCATTTTATAAAAGTGCGTCAGAAAAATTTTATTATGGAGAATGGGTTGCATTTATAACAGCGGATGCATATGTCTATTTTGAACCGTTAGTATATTGTTATGCTCCGACCGATATATCCGGTAATGCTGTTGTTTTGACGGGATATATTGTGCCTGGCTCTGAACAAATATTAAAATGTGGATTCCAATATAAATTGGTGGATGCCGTGGAGTGGATAACTGTTGAATGTTCATCAGATGATATGTCCACTAAAATTTACAATCTATTACCCAATGTAGAATATGAATTCAGGATGTTCGTAGAAACGTCCAAGGAAATAACCTATAGCCAGAAAGATACTTTCCATACATTGAATGTATCAGGTATAGACTCTGTGACACTAATTGATGAAAATATTGATCTCAAAATAAAGAATAGTAACGAACTGAGCGTGAAGATAAACGGTGGAGGTGATATTGCTGAAATGTTTATCTTTGATATGACAGGATGTCTTGAACAAAGTTGTACGGTTTTAGCTGACGGAAATTGGCATGATGTTGAGATAAATGGCGGTAATAATGGAATGAAGCTTCTGTTGATCACTACAAATCAAGGCAGATACTCTAAGAAAATACTTTTTAAATAAGTATTTATCGGGTAAAATAGCAAAATAACGCAGAAATTCCCAATTGGGAATTTCTGCGTTAGCCTTATTTAGAGAGAGGGATTGACGGCGGACGGGGCACCATGGGTGCCTTCACACCAACTCGGCGAGGAGGGTCGCGGAGGTGGCGTCGTTGACGCGGACACGGACGAAATCGCCGGGACGTACTCCCGATGCGGGGAATACCGCCACTTTGTTCTGGGAAGTGCGTCCGAACAGTTCATCGGCGTTGCGTTTGGATGTTCCTTCAACCAGCACCTCAAATTCTTTGCCGATGTCGCGGCGGTTGCTTTCAAGGGAAAGCTCGTTTTGCAGGGCGATCATGCGGTTGAGGCGTTCGATTTTTACGTCTTCGGGGATGTTGTCGGGCATTTCGCGGCTGGCAAGCGTGCCGGGACGTTCGGAATATTTGAACATGAACGCAGAATCGAAACCGGCTTCGCGCATCAAAGACAGCGTCTGTTGGAAGTCTTCCTCGCTTTCATTGTGGAAACCGGTGAACATGTCGGTGGAGAGTCCGGCATCAGGTATGATGCGCCTGATTGCCGCCACACGGTCAAGGTACCATTCGCGTGTGTATTTGCGGTTCATCGCCTTCAGTACGGAGTTGCTTCCGCTTTGCACGGGGAGGTGGATATGGCGTGCGATGTTGGGGTATTTCGCCACCACTTCAAGCGTGCGGTCGCTCATGTCCTTGGGGTGTGAGGTGGTGAAGCGTATTCGCATGTCAGGCGCGGCTTTTGCCACCATCTCGAGCAGGGCGGGGAAGTCTACGGCATCAGCGTCTTCCGAGGTGAAATCATAGCTGTTCACATTCTGTCCGAGAAGAGTCACTTCCTTGAAATTGCGGTCACGCAGGTCCGCGAGTTCGCGGAGAATGCTTTGCGGTTCGCGTGAGCGTTCGCGTCCGCGGGTATATGGCACGATGCAATAAGAGCAGAAATTGTTGCATCCCCGCATTATCGAGATGAATCCCGAGACACCGTTTGAGCCGATACGTCTGGGAACGATGTCGCGGTATGTCTCGGTAGTAGAGAGGTCGATGTTGATTGCCGGCGCGCCGGTTTCCGCCGCCGCCACAAGGTTCGGGAGGTCAAGATATGCATCAGGACCGGCGACGATATCCACACCGTGCCTGTCTATCAGCTCTTGTTTGAGACGCTCCGCCATGCATCCGATCACACCTATTATGATGTTGCGTCCCAGTTTGCGCCGCATCGAGTTCCAGTAAGCTATGCGAGAATAAATTTTCTGTTCCGCGTTGTCACGTATGGAACATGTGTTCAGGAGGACAGCGGCGGCTTCCGTGTCGTTTTCGGTTGTTTCATACCCCGCCATTTCCATCATTGCCGCCACTACCTCAGAATCAGCGACATTCATCTGGCAACCGTATGTTTCAATGCGCACTTTCTTTGAAAGCGTGCAATTTTTATCGTTATTTGGAATAAAAAATCTACTCTTTATAGTATTTTCTTGCATAAATTTATTACTTTTGTGCAAAATTACATAAATGCTTTAATCTAAGCAACACAAAAAACGATAAAGAACCATAAATCTAATAACGTTACATCATGAGTATCCCATTTATCACGGCAGAAGAGGCCGCCAGTTATATCAAGAACGGTGATAATGTAGCCTTTTCAGGTTTCACCGCTTCCGGTACTCCAAAAGTAGTGACGGTTGCATTGGCAGAACGCGCCAAGAAACTTCATGAGGAGGGAAAACCCTTCAAGATCAATGTGTTTACGGGCGCATCGACCAATGATCATGTCGATGGAGAGCTTGCACGCGCCAATGCAGTGGCAATACGCACACCGTATCAGAGCCACAGCGACATGCGTAAGTCGCTCAATTCCGCCGAGATGAATTATTTCGATCTTCATCTGAGTCACCTGTCGCAGGATTTGCGTTATGGTTTTTATGGAGACATAGATGTCGCCATTATCGAGGCTACAGAGATGAGCCCCAACGGTGAGGTTATCTTGGGTGCCGGACTCGGCATGACTCCGACTATCGCGCAGCTTGCCAAGAAAGTGATAATCGAATATTCCTCATATTACAGAAATTCTTTCAGAGGATTTCATGACAATTATGTGCCGCAGGATCCTCCTAATCGCAGAGAGATTCCGATCTACAAGCCGTCAGACCGTATCGGCAGCACCGTGCTTAAGATAGATCCGAAAAAGATTATCGGCGTGGTTCCCTCCAACGCATCGGAGAGCATCAAGCCGTTCACCGCGCCTGATGAGGTCAGCCAGCGCATCAGCGAGAATATCTGTCACTTCCTTGCGTCGCAGCTTCGCGAGGGACGCATACCCAAGGAGTTCCTTCCGATCCAGAGCGGTGTGGGCAATGTCGCCAACGCAGTTCTTTACGGACTGGGAGAGAATCCGGAGATTCCCCAGTTCGAGATGTATACAGAGGTGATACAGGATGCTGTGATGCATCTGATGGAGCAGGGGCGTTGCAAATTCGCGTCTACATGCGCTCTGACGTTCTCAGACGACGCGATGCTTCACTTCATGGACAATATCGATTTCTTCCGCGACAAGGTTCTGATGCGTCCCGGCGAGATTTCCAATAGTCCGGAGATTGTTCGCCGACTTGGTCTTATCGCAATGAATACGGCACTTGAGGCTGACATTTTCGGAAATGTGAATTCCACCCATGTGCTCGGTACGAAGATGATGAACGGTATCGGCGGTTCCGCAGACCTCTGCCGCAACGCATACCTTTCTATCTTCTCTTGTCCTTCTATCCAGAAAGGTGGCAAGATTTCGACAATCGTTCCTATGGTTTCGCATCTTGACCACAGCGAGCATTCGGTAAAGATCCTCGCTACCGAGCAGGGTGTTGCAGACCTCAGAGGCAAGGATCCGCGTCAGCGTGCCGAGACCATCATCGAGAATTGCGTTCATCCGATGTATAAGGAACTGATGTGGGATTACCTTAAGCTTTCAAAGGGAGGTCACACACCCCACACTNTCAAGGCTGCTTTCGCATTGCATCATGCATTCAGCGAGAAAGGCGACATGCTTGAAGCAGATTTCGCGAAATTTGTTTAAACAGTTTCTTAATGCGGAAAGTCGTTATTTACGACCTGTTTGACAACAATAGTTTAGGCATTAATAAAACAATCGCTCATAAAACCTTTAAACGCCCGGCGGAGTTTCCGTCGGGCGTTTTCAGTAGATGCCGGGTATGTCGCTCGCTTTTGTCAGTTGTGAATCTTCGCGGTTATTGATCTGTTATCGGTTGTGATTACACGCACTATGTATATTCCTTTGCTGAGGTTTGAGATATCAAGCATGGTAGCTTCGTTGTGATAGTCTACCACAGTTCCGTCTGGGGTATAAATGTAGACCATTGCTGTTGAATCGGGAAGTGTGATGATTCCATTGTTTACAACTATTCTGTTATATGATGAAGTGATATCGTTTATGCCAACGGCCACGCCATCTTTAAACGTTATGGAATGTATGGTAAGTCCTTTGTTGTTGACAGATGCACATTTTAATGCCAATCGATACTTTCCTGTTGCGGGAAGTGTGAAATCCACCTTTTCTTTTGCGGGAGAGTCGGACAAGGCGTGAACGGGAATAACTTTTAATGAGAATCTTTCATTTTCGCCGGGTATGGGTACCGCTTCAGGATCTGAGTGTTTTTCACCTTTGGAATCGGGAGTGTCTCTTTCGATCACGCAGAGGTATATTTCGAGAAGCTCCTCATAATTAATGTCGGTCCGTGAAATTTCAAGATCGAGGGAATAGTTAAGGTTGGAAGAAGCAGAATGGAATGGAGGCAGATAAGCGATATATTCCATAGCTCCTTGTTCGCCCCTATTCTTGAATGCCAGTCCGTTATCTTGAGTGAAAGACCGACCTTGGAGAGATTCAATGAATTTGTCGTCTGTGAGGTCGGGAGAGAATGGCCATTCGGTGACCTTCCCTCCGGCAACTTTGTTATTTGTAGCGATGTCTCCTTCCATTATCCCGTTCAGGACAGACACACCGTAGGAATAATTATCCCAAGGCGCATTTATCAGCTCATTATCGGTAAATGAAAGTTCTTCGGATTCTCCCACGCACAGTTTTTCTCCTATATTGATGTTTGGAGTGCGATAAATCCGATACCTCAGGTTTTCGGCATCAACATATCCGTTGTGTTTCCCAAGTTGTGCCCCCGAGAGTGCCGGCCATGTCACCACGGCAGCACCCTTCTCATTGATTTCAGCACGTATGGCAAAACTTGACAATGTTTTCGGGATGTCGTATCCCACCCATGCTTCCGGTGTTGTGGCTGTTTCGGAATCTGTGCCATAGAGTGTACATGTTGCTGAATAGGCGTACATGCCTGCTTCCGGCACATCGTCTTCAAATGACACTGATTTTCCAGGAATGGCGTCATCTCCGGTGAGTGTCTTTACGGTGACTGACGTGTTTTCTGTACCTGCAGAGTGTCGGATGACCGAGACTTTAGTTATTTCCGGAAGGCTTATTCCTGCATTTGTCTTGTCGGGTATCGTAAAGGATATCATAGCCTTGTTGGCACCCTTGTCATTTGGAATGAATGAGAGGTCGGAGATTGTTGCCGGTGTAGATACGGACTCTTCAATAAGTATATTGTCAAGATAAATCTTATTCCGGTTGGTGGTATTGCAGCGGAAACCAAAATAATACGAACCGTTGGCTGAGGGTGAAAAGAATGCGTCTGCGGATATTTTATCAGCTTCGCCCTTGTTTATGTTCGCGGTTGAAATTGTTTCCATATTTGTCAATGAGGGTTCTGTTCCTACAATAAAGCCAAGGTCTTTAGGATCCGGTTCGATTATGCTGCCTCCCCATCCGTATCCATCGTCTTCCTCAACCTCATCCACCCAAGAAAGGCAAGAAATCTTGTAGGTTTTTCCAGATTCGAGTTTCAGAGGGGGAGTGATGAGGGCGACATCGGCACTTCCGTAATATGGTCCCGTCAATTCTGCATATCCCGAATAGTTCCTGTTCCACTTTATGCTTGTGCTTGATGTGGCAATCGTAAAATTGCTGAATGTTGACAAATCGGAAAAATCTTCAGAAAATGGCACTGAAAACGCGCCGCCCGCAAAGATTCCGGGAGAATTCTGTGAAGAACTTTCTGTGTCTTTATAAACAGAATAGACTGAATATACGTATGATCCCGGTCCGTCAAGTTCAGTATCGGTATATGGAGAATCTCCTTTATAGTTCTCTACTACAGTGACATGTTGACCTCCGTTTTTAGATCGGGTTATTCTGTGGGAGAAGAGTTCCGGATTGATCCATCCTCCATTGTATCCCAGCATGCGCGCCTGCCAAGAAATCTCGACTCCGTTTCCAACCGCTCTTGCAACTACATTAAGAGGCGGTAGCGTTTTTTCATCTTCTCCCACCCATTTGCAGGTTATGACAGAAGAAGATGTGCATTCCGAATTTTCACCATAGTCATTGAAGGGCGCAATGTAGTAATAGTACTTTCCCGGTGTGGATATTGAAGATTTGCTATTTGTTTCATTATCTATGAATGAGGCTTTCTCTCCGGGAGTGCCGTCCCTTATTGTTGCGATTATGTTTTCTGCCTTGTATATATCAGACTTGTTGTCGGAAATGTGGCGATATATATTTGCACCTATTGTGCCTGAAATCTCAGAATTGTCTTTATTTTTTGAAGGCCATGTCCACGTTAGGGTTGTTTCCAGTTTACCCGAATTATCTGCGGTTGCGGTTGCAGACGTCACTTTCTGTGGATAATTCACGTCTTTTTCGATCTTAAAACCTGCACATTGTAATTTTTTGTCTGCAAAAGATCCGTTACCGTACCAGCTGCGTATTCCAAACCAATAAACACCGTCTTCAGAAACTGTGATTTTGCAATAATCCTTGTTGCCGTCTGTGGGACGATATTGGAAATTTGGAGAAGTCAAGTCGCGATTGCGATATGTAAAGAATACAGATGTGCTCTCGGAAATTGGAGACAAATTGTTTTTGTCTGATCCAAACACGATATAGAATCTTTCTTCATCGTTATAGTCGGCAGAGCACACATTCGCATAGATATAATATATTTCACCACACTTTAATTCCAAAGGTGTTCCATATACTAAAGTAGCCCCGCTCTCGCCCTTGTTTACTGGCTGTGTTTCCGCGTAGGGAGTTGAATCGTCGACCCATGTCCATTTGCCGTCGGTTGTGCCGGACAATATTTCCCATTGAGCTTCAAATTCAGACAGAGTTGCAGGTATTCTGTATTCCGTAATGGAAGCCGCTGCCG
>NZ_CAJMXD010000124.1:0-7428 GCF_905219685.1 Barnesiella sp. CU968 | reverse complement strand
ATCTTTTGTTAACCTTTATTAACATTTCATTTTGCGTGTATATTTTACACTTTATTTTCATTTTTCCATTTATTTTATTTTTTTTCTTAAATTTATAGCGCATTTTTAAAACCTTTGACTTATCTTTGCAAAGTCAAGTCAAATCATTATGGTTCCACTTACTTAAATTTCCATTTATGAAGAAAAACCTACACTACCCATGGATGCTGCTTTGCGCTTGCGCAGTATCCCTGACTGCGGCGGCAACTCCGGTCACACCGGATCAGGCGCTGCAAAGAGCAATCGGACAAGCCTCATCTTCGAAAATGAAGAAGAAACCTGCAAAAGGCACTGCGAGGCTTGCCCATACATTCCGGGCAACAACGGAACAGGAACCCACGCTTTACGTATTCAACAAGGGAACAGGAGACGGATATATGATCACACCTGCCGACGACCGCTTTCCCGCGCTCCTCGGATATGGTGACAACGGAGATTTCAATATCGATGAAATCTCGCCTGCCATGAAAAGCTTCATCGAGGATTATTCACGCGAAATCGATTATGCGATCAAAAACGAGACAGAAGATTCCCGCACCTCCGCCATCGCATCTCCGGGATGGGAACCTATAGCTCCTCTCCTTAAATCCAAATGGGATCAAGGCAACCCCTACAATCTTTGCTCCCCCCCGCTTGAAGTCATCGACGCAACCGGTTCTCCTACAGGACAGCAAATACCTACCGTTACCGGATGCGTCGCCACATCGATGGCACAGGTGATGTATTATCACAAATGGCCGGATGTTGGAGTGGGATCAAATTCTTACGAATGGAAAACATATTCCGATGTCCTTGCCAAGCAGCTTAAATGCGATTTCTCGCAGATGCGCTTCGACTGGGACAACATGCTCGACACCTATTCATATGACCAGAATGGAAATCCGACATGGTCGGAAGCACAGGCTAAAGCGGTTGCGGATCTGATGTATGCATGCGGAATATCGGTCAATATGTCATATAACATGGAACAGGCAGGAGGCAGCGGCGCGGTTTCTCGGCAGCAGTCTTTCGCTCTCGTGGATTATTTCAAATACAGCAAGTCGATTCGGTATAAATATCGCGACTACTGCCCGTCATGGGAATTTGAGGAAATTATCTACAACAACCTCAAGGAGGGTTTGCCGGTACTATATAACGGACGCGGCTCAGCAGGTGGACACTCGTTCGTATGCGACGGATACGGCGGCGACCATTATTTCCATTTCAACTGGGGATGGAGCGGAGTGAGCGACGGTTATTTCTACCTTGCCCGACTTTCACCTCAGACGCTCGGCATCGGAGGTGCAGCGGGTGGCTTCAACTCCGGACAGGGTATCAGCTACAATATCCGTCCGGTAAAGGACGGTGTGGACACCGGAACTCCGGAACTTCCCTATTTCAACTGCGTGGGCAACTTCGATTTCGATTCAAGAGCCGAATTGACAGCCGCCAACGGCTCCAAACTGATGTACACCAACTTCAAAGTCACAGCCCCCGTCTCGGGATACAACGCAGGATTCTGGAACATGTCAAGCACTCCGTTCACAGGTTATATAGGCGTAGCTGTGCAAGACAAGGACGGGAAAATAAACTTTGTTCCCGGACTTGAATGCAAAGCATTGCAATCCAACAGCGGAACGCAGAAAATCCCCGCATATCTTGAAGAATTCAAGGAAGGGACATACACGGTTTATCCGGCATTCATCAACACTGTTGACGAAGAAAGCGATTTCATACATGTGGTCAACGGGTATCGCGACCATGTCACCATGACCGTAGACGCGGAAGGAAACCGCACTTTCACTGACGCTACCATAGAAGAGGAACTCGCCACGGCTCCGGAACTTGCCGTGACATGCTTCAGCTATGCAGGCAAGATATACTCGAACAATTCGCACGACTTCTTGATGTCGGTTGCGAACCATACTTCCGACAAGGATTATTACGGCGACCTGACAATGGTGATAAAAGACTCAAGAGGGCGCGAACTGACGAAAATGCCTATCGGCAAATATGACATTCCCGCAGGACTCACGATTCCCTATTCATTCAGTCTGACTCTTGAGGTTCTCAAGAAAGACTATATCGTATCTTTCCGCGATTCCTACGGACGTGACCTTCCGGGAGAATATCCCCTTTCTGTCTCAGAGACAGGAAAGGCTCTCACGACACAGCTCCGGATAATGTCATTCTCGCCGACCGAGATATTGCCGAAGTCTACAATAGACAACATTACCTTCCAGGTTGGAAACTACGGGACAACCGCAATCACAGCGCCTCAATTCGGAATCGCCTACTACAAGCTTGGCGAGACCACCGGCAAGGGTTGGAATTTCCAGTATCCGAACCTCTCCATAGAATCCAACCGCATATATAACCTTACTCTCACAGGACTTCCTGTAGATCTTGTCGAAGGAGACTACGAAGTAAGGATGTATTATTACGAGCCTGTGGCGGCAGCGGAAGGCGAGGAACCGACAACTAAAAGAGTGACAATCAGCGGGCCTATAGCCGTCAGGGTGGGATACCCTGTAGAGACGGTGACAATGAACGAACACGCCATCCAACTCAAACCGGGCGAAACCCGGAAACTTGCGACATCGCTCACTCCCGACAACGCCACGTTCCGCATTCTGACATGGATAAGCAGCAATCCGGCTGTAGCCACCGTAGACAACGAAGGAAATGTGACAGCAGCTGACGAAGGACACGCCTACATTTCGGCAACTGCATACAACGGAGCCAACGATGTGTGCGAGATAACAGTGAGCGGTTCTTCAGAAATCAGCGAGATTGAGGCAAGCGGTGCCCGCATCATCGCGGTTTATTCCGCAAGCGGCATCAAAGTGCTTGATTCGCCTACAGCAGAGGCTCTTCTTGGACTTCCCGCAGGATTATATATGGTGCAGNCCGACAAGGGAACATACAAGACTGTAAGATAAGAAACACACCTAAATACCCATAAACATTGATTCAACAGGACGCGAACCGTGCGATACGGTTCGCGTCCCTATTTTAACTCTATACGGTTTTAACTCTATCCGGTTTCAATTCTACCTGATTTCACAAAACGGACGCCGCCACAGCATCTGTTGCTGCGGCGGCGTCTGACTGTATCCCCGTAGGGAGTCGAACCCTAATCGTCGGAACCGGAATCCGATATTCTATCCATTGAACTACGGAGACTTTTTAACTGCCTCCCGAATATTCTAAAACACGAAAGGCTTTTCAATGCAAAGTTATACTTTTTTTTTGAATTATTCAACTTCAATTTCCAAATATGAAGATTTGTTGTTAATTTTGACTATGAACTTGCATGCCGAAGGTGCTTAACAGACAAGTTCTGCTGAACACACATACTCAAGTGTCAGATGTAAAGCTACTAATATGAATGTAAAGATAGAAGAAGGGTGGAAAAAAGTCTTGGCTGCGGAATTTGACAAACCATATTTCGCAGGTCTTACCGATATGGTGCGCAGGGAGTATTCGGATCCGTCGTTCAAGGTGTATCCTCCGGCGGCTCAGATTTTCGCAGCTTTCGATTCCACACCATACGATGAGGTGAAGGTAGTGATAATCGGACAGGATCCTTATCACGGTCCGGGACAGGCGAACGGATTGTGTTTCTCGGTAAATCCGGGAATTGATATCCCCCCGTCGCTGCGAAACATATTTCAGGAGATACACTCCGACACCGGCACTCCCGTTCCCACATCGGGAGACCTGTCGGGATGGGCTGCGCAAGGAGTGCTTCTGCTCAATGCCTCACTCACGGTGCGCGAGCATTGCCCCAAATCGCATTCAGGTCTGGGATGGGAGACCTTTACAGATGCCGCCGTGCATGCTCTGGCAGAAAACCGCGAAAATCTCGTCTTCCTGCTCTGGGGATCAGACGCTATAAAAAAAGGGGCTTTCATAGACCGCAACCGACATCTTGTATTGACAGCGCCCCACCCCTCTCCCTTATCTGCGTATCGTGGCTTTTTCGGTTGCCGCCACTTCTCCAAGGCAAACGAATACCTTGCGGCACACGGCAAGGCACCCGTAAACTGGTAATAAACACGTCAACGGCACGGATGCAGCCGGAAGCCGTTTAAAACAGTGAAATCATTGAAAATAAAAACAGTATCATCAGCAGCCATATGGATTTTGTCGTTCTTTTGCTCTACGGCAATAGCAACTGACACATCCACACGTATTTTCAATCCGAATTTCCGTACTCTCAAGGTGATGAATCCAGACAACTTCATGTCTCCGCCTGTAATACGCCTGAATTCACCCGACAGACTCGTTATCTCGTTCGATGAGATCGCGGAAGACAACAGATGGCTGCAATACCGCATCCTTCACTGCAACGCAGACTGGCAACCGTCGCGTCTTGTGGAGTCTGAATTCATCAATGGATTCAACATATGCGATATCGAAGACTTCGCGTATTCTGAAAACACGTTTGTCCATTTTGTGAATTACCGCATCGAGTTCCCTAATTCATCAATGAAGCCTCTCGTATCCGGCAACTATCTGCTTCAGGTATTCGAAAGCGAGAACCCTGACAATACGTTGCTTCAGACACGGTTCTTGGTAACCGAGGAGTCCGCGGCAACAGAGGGGTCTGTATCGGGACGCACAGATATGGGACACAACACCGAATGGCAGCAGATCGACATGTCGGTGACATTGCGCGGCATAGAAAATGCCAATCCGTATCAGGACATCACGGTCTCGGTTCTGCAGAACGGCAGTGAAGCGTCGCGCCGCACACTCTCACGTCCGCAGAGAGTTGAAGGCAGTACGCTTGTGTTCAGCCATCTTCCGGAACTCGTTTTCCCCGCAGGAAACGAATACCGCCGTTTCGAAAGCATCAGCAACGGTTTTCCCGGCATGGGTGTGGATTCACTGAGATTCGAAGGCTCCAATTATCACGTATGGCTGAAGAAAGACTCAGGACGCGCCTTACGTAATTATGAATACGACAGAACCCAGCACGGCAGATTCCTCGTGAGGGAATACAACGCCACCGACTCAGACCTTGGAGCCGACTATATCACAGTGCATTTCATGCTCGACATGCCAAGGCTGAGAGATGCCGACATTTATATAGACGGAGAAATGACACACGACAGATTCGACTCTTCCAACCGAATGGTCTTCGATTCGGAGGCGGGCGTGTATCGGCTGGAGATGCCCCTGAAACAGGGAGCGTACAATTACCGCTATGTCACGCTGCCGGTATCAGGAAAAGGGATTCCTTCGTCAAAACTCACGGAAGGGAATAAATTCGAAACGGGAAACGAATACTGGGTATGTGTGTATTATCATCCGCCCGGTTCACGCGGCGACAGACTCATCGGTTTTTATACTATACAATAAACAAATCAGAATCAAAACATGCTTCAGATAAAAGACACTCTTGTATCTCTCGACCTCATCGAACGCTATTTCATCTGCGACCTTGACTCATGTCTGGGTGCTTGCTGCATAGAAGGGGATGCCGGCGCACCTCTCACAGATGATGAATATGAAAGGCTCTGCGAGCTGATGCCCAGTATATACCCCCTGCTTAATCCGGCGGCACAAAAAGTGGTTGAGGAGCAGGGACCCGCCTATTATGACGAAGACGGAGATCTTGTCACATCGCTTGTAGAAGGACGCGACTGTGTTTTCACCACCTATGCCCCGGGAGGGAAATGTCTGTGTGCTCTTGAGAAGGCGCACCGTGAGGGGAAGATACCTTTCTTCAAACCCTCTTCATGCCATCTGTATCCGGTAAGGCTCAAGGATTACGCCGGATTCACAGCTGTCAACCTGCACCGCTGGAAAATATGCAAATGCGCCGAAACCCTCGGGAGGGCAAAAGGCGTGAGGGCATATGAATTTCTCAAGGAGCCCCTGACACGCCGCTTCGGCAAGGAATGGTATGACGAACTTTGCCTGACCGCAAAGGAATGGCTGAAATCATCAGAGCGTGTCCATTAAAACATATCTTAAGATATTTTAATAAAGCATGTCTTAAAAAAACGCTCTAATCTTATGTTTTTCGACATATTTTAGTTAATTTTGCAACAAATACTATGATCCTAACATGTAAGAATTTATTTAGTTAAGCCAAAGGCGAGGTGATTGAGAAGTCCCCTCGCCTAATTTTTATTGCATGTTTTTTCGATATTACATCTATTTTGATTAAATTAGAGGCAAAATAGGGAAAAATGGCATCTGTCAATTACTGGATAGTCTTGATTGTCAATGCGGCTTATATAATCACCATCATAAGCTGCATTGTTGTCGTACTTAAAGAAAACCGCAACCCCATCCGTTCGCTGGCATGGGTGATAGCTCTGATTTTCCTTCCTGTCGTAGGGCTGGTGTTCTACCTCTTCTTCGGGCGCAGCCTAAAAGGGCAACACATGATTTCGCGTCACAACAAACGCAAGATAATAAGCCGTATGGCTCCCCGACATGTAAATCTCTCCAACATCGATCTCCCTGTTGCCGACAAGAACCTGATTAAACTGTCGAGAGCCTTATCCTATTCTTTTTATACAGTAAACAACCACATCGACATTTTCACAACAGGCAACGAGAAATTCAATGCTCTTAAACAAGACCTGCGTAATGCGAAGAAATCAATTTACCTGCAATATTATATATTCTCAGATGATACAACAGGGCAGGAAATAGCGGATATTCTTATCCGCAAAGCCCGTGACGGAGTGGATGTAAAAGTCATTTATGACCACGTCGGCAGTTTCTCGGCACGCAGCCGGTTCTTCAAGAGAATGAGTGAGGCTGGCGTCGAGACACACCCTTTCTTCCGCGTTACATTCCCTCAGCTTGCCAACAGAATCAACTGGCGGAACCACCGGAAAATAGTGGTTATCGACGGTGAGACCGGTTATCTGGGTGGGATGAACATCGCCGACAGGTATCAGAACGGTACTTCCGAGGGGATAGCCTGGCGCGACACGCATTTCAGGCTGCAGGGTGACATCGTGGAGTCGCTTATGTATTCCTTCATCGTGGACTGGAATTTCAAGAACAATCCCGAGACTATCGAGTATCCGCCGATGGCGCCTGTCAGGTTCCGGAACAACACAGGCATGCAGCTCATTACTTCCGGTCCTCTCGATTCATGGGACAATCAGGCGCTATGCTTCCTGAAGGCGATATCAAACGCGACAAAGTCAATATACATTCAGACCCCCTATTTCCTCCCTACCGATGCATTGCAACACGCCCTTGAGGCTGCCGCGTTATCAAAAATCGATGTGCGCATAATGATTCCCGGTAAAAGCGATTCAAGAATGCTACAATATGCCGGTTATTCGTATGTGACCCAATGTCTTCNCGCCGGCATCAAGGTATACCTTTACAATCCGGGAATGCTTCATGCAAAGGGAATAATAATAGACG
>NZ_CAJMXD010000123.1:0-7445 GCF_905219685.1 Barnesiella sp. CU968 | reverse complement strand
ATGCAGTCCCTNTCTTGAAACCTGTGTTTACGGGTGTATACGTCTGCGTTTTCTCACCCTGCTCTATAAGCAGTTGCGAACCTTCAACTTCCTGTGAGGGGATATAGGCGCGGAAATGTTTCTTACCGACGTTTTCCATCTTAACATCGGCGGTCTCCGTGCCGGAAAGCGTCATCACTTCTTCCGTGCCGAACTTGCCGAGGTCGAAGCTTGCCTTTGTCTTGACACTTTTAACGGTTACGCCACTTGCCGCGCCACCACTGATTCTTGTGTCAATCAGCGAGAGCTGATGACTGAAAATGAGTTTCACCACTTCTGAGGATGCATCGACACCACCGGTGTTTGCCATCATGAGGTCGCACATAGATTTTGTGGCGTCATAGGCGATAGCCGTGGGGTCAGCGTTTTCAACATAGGGATAATAGGCATAGAAATCGAGAATCTCGCCATTCGAAGGTTTGGTCACTTCCCTGTCTATAATCCATTCGCCGCCCGAATAAGTCAGCTTGCGGTTGTCGGCATAGTTGCCCGATGCCTTCAGCGACACATCCCCGTCCGTTCTTTTAACCACAAAGAGACCGACCTGGTCTCCTTCCGAGAAGACGGTTTTGAAATTATCGTCAGTAACCGTGCGGGTTGTATTGTCATCGGTTGTCAGTTCGAATTTGAAACCCGCGTTGTCTCCGGTGCCGTTGGATGGGAAGAAATCTGTTTCCTGAGAGCATCCTGCCAGCACCAATAAAGAAGATAAATAATAGAATACCTTTTTCATCAGTCGATTTTAAGGAGGTTAGTTAATAAAGTTTTATCAATAAGGCGACCGACACCACAAATTACACATAAGTGCAACCAAATTTTTTCACAAATATGAATCCATATATTATAATACAGCAGCGGCATTCGACAATATTGCCGAATACCGCTGTTTCTATAGAAAATTTTCCGTATATTCGTGTTAGCGCATCTCTGTGTAGGGGAAGCGGTCCTGGTCGGTATAGTCGAGGTTTTCGCCGCCCATGCCCCAGATAAACATGTAATTGCTTGTGCCTGCTGCGCAATGGATGCTCCATTCGGGTGAAATCACCGCCTGCTCGGGATTCATCCAGATAAGACGGTTCTCCTTTGGTTCTCCCATAAGATGACAGATACGGTTGCCTTCGGGCACATTGAAGTAATAGTATGCCTCTACACGACGGTCGTGGGTGTGGGCCGGCATGGTGTTCCAGACAGAACCTGTCTTAAGCTCTGTCAGACCCATCTGAAGCTCACACGGACCTTCCTCAAGAACGTTATTAACAATCAGCTGATTGATTACGCGGTCGTTGCTTTCGGCAAGAGAGCCGGCTTTGATCTGGTTCGCCTTGATTGTGCCCTTCCTGCCGTCGATCGAGATCAACTGTGTCTTGTAATGTTTGTGGGCGCGTGTGGAATTGATGTAGAATTTGGCGGGATTAGCGGCATCCTTGCTTCTGAAGGTAACTTTTTTGTTTCCCTGACCGACATACAGCGCATCCTTGAAATGCAGTTCGTAATCCTTGCCGTCCACATTCACTATGCCGTCGCCACCGGTATTGATCACACCAAGCTCGCGGCGTTCCAGAAAATACTCCGCCTTGAGGGGATCTATTGTCTCAAGCTCGACAGTCTTCGATACAGGCATGACACCTCCGAAAATGAGACGGTCATACATAGTGTATGTGAGGTTAACCTTATCCGCCTCCATCACTTTTTCCATCAGAAAACGGGAACGGAGCTGCTCGTTGTCGTAATGTTTCACATCTGCGGGATGACACGCGTGAAGAACCTGATAGTTGGTCTGAGCCTGCATCGCGCCACACGCCGCAAGCATAAATAGAGATAATGCTATTCTTTTCATATTGTAGTTATTCTGTTTATTAACATTCCTGATTGTGTGAATGAGGACTTGTTTACTCTGTTTTCTGAAGTCTGTCGGAACCTGAGGCAATCATAGCCTTCTGATTGCGGACAATCAGTATGCGGTTGAACACAGCCATGCCGAGAGCCACCGCAACAAGCAGACCGGCTCCGATCCATTTGAGATTGCATGAACACTGATAGATTATCCATGACAGCGGACTCGAAGCGAAATCAAGCGAACCGCCGTCAAACCCGGCAGGAATCGCCACGGCTGCATCTCCGGTCGCCGAGAACACATCGGCGGCGGCAATCGTAAATGCGGGTGCCATATTTGTAACCATATAAAGACCAACGACTATCGCCACAAGTCCTGCAACGAATGTCTTGACCACATTGCCTTTCGTATACGGCAGCATCAGAGGAAACAGATAGAACATTCCCGCCAATGAAGCCAAGGGAAGGAACTGGTTGCCCGGAAGCACAACGGCAAAGAGCAGTGTCACAGGTATGAGCAGAATAGATGCCACGAGTGTGGCGGGATGACCGATTACAAGCGCCGGACTCATACCGATGTTCAGACCGTCAGCACCCTTGAATCTCCGGGAGATAAGACTTCTTGTCGCTTCGGAGATAGGCTTGAGACCCTCGATAAAGAGCACCGTGACACGGGGAATAAGCTCCATCACGGCTCCCATCTTGATTCCGAGACCGAGTATATAAGGAATATTGTCAACTATCTCTTTCCAGCTCTCGCATGTCAGGCAACCGATGCCAACACCGACAATGACACCGAGCATAAGCGGTTCTCCGAGCACACCGAATTTCTTTTTCAACCCTTCGGCATCGACGTCTACTTTGTTCGCACCCGGAATTTTGTCGAAAAGCCAGTTCACACCGATTGCAAAAGGCACGAAACCTGCGCAAAACGGCTGTGGAATTGAAATTCCGTCCATTCCTTCATAGAAATTCTGGAATTTGCGTGCCGTCATATCTGCGATGACAAGAGTAATAACGTAGCACACTATTGCCGCGAAAAATCCCCAGACCAGTGAATCGGATGCGAAATATACCACAGCCCCTATAAATGCGAAATGCCAGTAATTCCACAGGTCGATATTTACGGTGCGGGTAGTTTTGGTGAAAAGCATCAGCAGGTTGACACCAAGACATACCGGAATCACAAATGCACCGACAGCAGTATTATATGCCACGGATGCAGCCGCCGGCCAGCCCATATCAAACACTTTAAGCTGGAGGTCATAGATTTCCACTACTTTGTTAAGCGCCGGTCCAAGTGCCGAAGTCAGCAACGCCGTCACGATAGAAAGCCCCACGAAACCGACACCGACCTTCAGTCCGGATTTCAACGCATCCCCGAACCTTATGCCTATGCAGAGCCCGAGCACAGTAAAAATCACAGGCATCATTACAGCGGCGCCGAGACCGATTATGTATTTAAAAACTTCTTCCATCTCCTTTATTACTTTCTTGAAATTACTTTTATCCGAAGCGGGTTGTCAAGACACATCCTTTTGCGCTCTATCTTATCACGCCATGCATCCATCGACGGCACTCCCCCTTTGCTCCAGCCCGCGCCCCAGTAATATGTGAACGGCTTCGCATTCTCCACCTTACCTTTGAGAACCACGTGCCCAACGGCATCACCCGCAGGAGCGGGAAGGGGCATATACAACGGTTCGGAATCAGAAACAGACAGCATACCAAGATATATAGTCCCGTTTCCGGCTTCCGCATTTTCAGTGAGATCCGCATATGCCACGGCATTGTTCTCCTTGTCGAGCACATAACCTTCGGGATTCTGGATGTGCACAACCTGGCCGGCAACCATATCCCTTACGGAATCGAGTCCGTAATATGTCACATCCGTTCTGTTGAACCAGTCTCCGGCATCAAGGGTGATCACACGCTGCTCGGCTGCAGGTATCCCTTTTTCCGCTGTCGCAGGGGGATAAACCAGCCTGACCTGAAACCGCAGCGGTCCGTGTTCGATAATCTCATATTCCGAGAAACACCACGGATAAATGATTTCACCGGAGTCATCAAGCAATGCGTTTGTGCCTCCGCCGAGCGTGGGACCGACAGTATACACGTCCATCCCCTCACCATAGTCACGATGAAACGTCTTTCCCTGACGGTTGTTGCCGATATATCTCTTTTCAAGCACAAGGTCCGGCACTGACTTTGTCCAGATGTCGTAACCGAACGTGCGGTCTCCGTTCTTCTGCTGTCCCGGACCATAAGCGCGATACGCGCCATTGTCGTTCTCCCATGTCATGTCATCGGCACGCTCCGGGAAGAGGCGACCGTAGACAAGAGGTGTCACAGGTTGCGGCACTCCGGGAGCCGCCACATATACCGCCGAGCCGCCGGCAGCGACATTTACCGGAAACAATATTTTCCCGTCATGTGTCTTCTGCCATGGAATCTCCTTACCTTCCGAATCCGTAAGAACGAAGAAAGGAGAACCGAGACGCGATTTCACCGCGCTCTCGTCAATCTCCGCAATCTCGTTTTCCCTCGCGAATCCGGCAGGGTTATAAATCATGATTTCCACGGACTCCGCCCGCGCCGACAGGGCGCAGGCGAACACCGCAGACAACAACATCATGCGATTCATCATCACTTATGATAGGTTAGATTATAATTATCATGGTTGTTTACCGATATAGGCAAGAATACCTCCGTCTACGTAAAGCACATGGCCGTTGACAAAGTTGGAGGCATCGGAGGCAAGGAACACCGCCGGGCCCATGAGGTCTTCAGGAGTGCCCCAGCGACCTGCCGGTGTTTTGGCGATGATGAACTGATCGAACGGGTGACGGCTTCCGTCGGGCTGACGCTCGCGCAACGGAGCTGTCTGCGGGGTAGCGATGTAACCCGGACCGATACCGTTGCACTGTATGTTGGCATCACCATATTCGGAACAGATGTTGCGGGTAAGCATCTTGAGGCCTCCTTTGGCTGCGGCATAGGCAGACACAGTCTCCCTGCCCAATTCGCTCATCATCGAACATATGTTAATAATCTTTCCGTGACCTTTCTTTATCATGCCGGGAATCACAGCCTTGGCGCATATAAACGGCGCAATAAGGTCGATATCCACAACGAGACGGAAATCCTCCACTGCCATTTCCGTCATCGGTGTGCGCTTGATTATGCCGGCATTGTTTACAAGAATGTCCACACCGCCGTAGTTTTTCTCTATGTCGGCAATCATTTCCTGCACGCTTTTTTCATCCGTCACATCGCAGAAATATCCTTTGGCATCAATCCCGGCAGCCTTGTAATTCTCGGCGCCGATATTCATCGACTCCTCTGTATGAGCATTATATACCACTTTCGCGCCGGCATCGTGAAGTGCCTTTCCAATCGCGAATCCTATACCATACACACCACCTGTGACCAGAGCCACTTTCCCTTCAAGGGAGAACATATTTTCCATTATACCTTGATGTTATAGTTTTTAGAGTATATTTCGTTGTAACACGAATTTATTTCGTGAGCTTAATTTTAACTCACTTATAATATATACGTTTTTTCAGAACAAATCACCCATTCTCTGCTTGTCGCCTCTCCAGTGATGGTCTTTGGGGAATGGTTTGCCCGACCATGCCTTGCGGCTTGTCCAGTCGAGCGGAGCGTCACTCCAGAACGGATGAGTGGCAGGCAGACCGAGAGGCATGAATGCCAGCGTGGTCATATACAGCGAGCCATTGTTCGTATACCAGTCGGCGACATTAGGCTGACGGCCGCAGAATCCGATTGTAAGAAAATCCTTCTCGTTGAAATTCTCTTTACCGTCAAACATATTGTGCATGACTGCCGTAAGAGCAGCACGGACCTGTCCGGGGGTCATTCCGGCAGGGAGCTTGTCATACCATGCCATCAGAGCGAGAGGCTGCATGGTAGCCATGCGGTAGGGTATCGAACGTCCGAACACAGGGAATGTCCCTTCGGGTGATATGAGACGTTCGAGAACCACAGCATACTTCTGCGTTCTTCTCAGAGCCTGCTCGTAATAACGCGGATAATGTATACGGGTATATGCCTTTGCGTCTTTCATGTTCTGAAGCGTCTCCAGATACATGGGGTGGAAAACATAACTGCTGTAATAGTCGAATGCGAAGTCTGGACCGTCGGCATACCAGCCGTCGCCGGTATACCACTCCTCGGTCTTGCGTATTGCCGAGTTCACGCGGTATTGGTCATAAGGAGCGCCTACTTTTGCAAGAAAGCTCTCTATCGTGGAAGAGAAAAGCAACCAGTTTGTATAAGGAGGATCGACTTTTCTGAGCTGTGTGAATTCAGTTATGTAACGCTGCTTTGTGACATCGTCGAGAGGAACCCAAAGCGCATCGTAACCGCGTATGAAACTCTCTGCCACATATGCGGCATCCACCAGAGCCTGACCATGACCGCGCCAGCCGAGATAATCAGGGCTGTCGGGATTCACGGCATGAGCGTAACTTTTAAGAGCCATCTCCCTGAGTTCAGAACGCATCTTACCCTCTTCCGTACCGTCGTCGGGCAGCGACAGCCATGGAGCTATGCCTGCCATCAGACGACCGAATGTCTCCATATACGTCACTTTCTTGTCGCGGCCGTCCCAGTTGGGGCTTACCTCTACAAGCATATTCTTCTGCAGGTTGCCGTCAGCCATATTGCTGAGCACGGGATAAGCGATTTTGTATGCAAGGTCTGACCAGTATTTTCTATCCTGATTCTTACCTTTCTCAAGATGTCTGACATATTCGCACGCAGCGAGCAAAAAAGCTCCCGTCCCGAAATCGGAAGTCGATCCGGCATCGACCACCTGCCCCGGAATCGCCTTCTCTCCGATAGGCTGCACATAGCCTACCGTACCGTTTTTCTGAAGTGCCTTTCCACGAAGATATTTCCATCCTTTCTGCGCCGCGTCAAGATAGCGTGAATCGGTAAGATAACCGTTGTTTATGCCCCACAGCAGACCGTAAGTGAAGAATGCCGTGCCGCTTGTCTCCGGTCCCGGAGCGTGTTCAGGATCAAGCATGGAGCGTGTCCAGTAGCCTTCAGGCTGCTGACATGCCACAACCGCATCGGCAAGTTTCCTGTATTTCTTCTCGAAGAAGTCACGGTGCTTGTATTCCGCCGGCAGGTCTCCGAGGACTTTTGCCAGACCGGCGAGAACCCAGCCGTCGCCGCGTGCCCAGAAATCCTTCTTGCCGTTGACACTCTTATGTTTCGGATATACATATTTGCCATCCCGAAAATAAAGACCGGTCTCGTTGTCAAGCATGATACTGTCGCTGACGAGGACGTAATCGTAAAGTTTGTCAAGATATTTGCTGTTTCCGGTAATCTTATACATTTTTGTCATCACCGGCATCACCATATACAATCCGTCTGCCCACCACCAGTAATCATTCTGCGGCGTGGACATCTGATATTCCATTACTTCCCTGGCGCGGCGTATACGTCTGTCATCGGGAAGAATATTGTAAAGATCCGCATATGTCTGGAAACATATCTGCCAGTCGCCGAAAAGCACATGCTCGTCGGTCTCTCCG
>NZ_CAJMXD010000122.1:0-7445 GCF_905219685.1 Barnesiella sp. CU968 | reverse complement strand
CAATAATGGAGATTATTGCCGGCAAATGTGAAACGCACATCCTGCATTCCCGCCTTCTTGATAAGCTTTTTGGGCATCTGATAGCTCAGCGATACTTCTCGCAGACACAGATAATCGGCTTTCTGACAGAATATGTCTGAATTGGGACGATAGTTTTTGTTAAGCTCGTCAGAGTCATTGCCGGAGAAACGGGCATATTTAGCTTTTGCGGGATCATCTCCGACATTCCATGCCTTCAATACCTCCGAAGGAATAGAAGTGTTGCCGTTCATAAAGTTACACATCTGACGCTGCAGGAAGCCGTTACAAACTGAATGACCGAGTGCAAAATCGAAGAACACATTCAAAGTGAAACCTTTATATGACAATGTGTTGCTAAGACCTCCCGTAGTCGTCGGGATAGTATTTCCAAGCTCATACATATCGTTGCCGTTGATGTGCCGTCTCCGTTAAGGTCACACCATTCATAATCACCGATCGTCTTCTTGCCGGTACCGAGGCGAGTTCCTGTCGTCCAGTCCCATCCTTTGGATGAAGCGTCATAATGTGCGTTCTTCGCCTGTTCAGGGGTCGTGATGATATAAGCATGCTTATAGCCATAGATTCTACCGAGAGGCTCACCTTCGGCGGTACCGCCGAATTCATATATGGAGCCGTCAGCCATAGTGACTTTATATCCCCCCTGACGGTTTTTATCGCGCTTGTTCTCACCTTCCTCTTCAGGCAGTTTCAGCACTTTGTTTTTCACATAAGTTATAGTGAATTTAGACTCCCATGTAAAATCATTGGTAACTATGTTTCTTGTGTTGAGTTCGAGGTCGAATCCGTGGAATCGCACTTTGCCGAGGTTTGTAAGAACCGAGCCGAAACCGGAAGTATTGGGAAGTGTGCGGGTAGTGATGAGATTGTCTGTAATTTTGTTGAAGTAATCGACATTCAATGCGATTCTGTCGTTAAGCACTGAGAAATCGAATCCGACGTCAAGCTGTGTTGTCTTTTCCCATTTCAGAGTTGGATTCGGCATTGCTGAAGTTATTACAGCCGGTTGTCCGTCATAGCTTGTAGTGACTGAGTAAAGTCCGAATGCATCATAATACCCTACAGAATTATTACCTGTCTGACCATAGCTGACGCGCCATTTAAGATTGTTGATCCACTCGATCGGCTGCATGAAATCCTCGGCGTGCATAGCCCACCCTGCCGATGCTCCGGGGAAGAATCCCCACTGGTTGCCTTCTGCGAATCTTGACGACCCGTCTTCGCGGAATGTCAGCGTAAGCATGTATTTCTTCATGTAATCATAATTGATTCGCCCGAAATATCCGATATTAATATCCTTCTGTTTGGTGGAAGTAGCAGCTGTATAGGTGGAACCTGCGTTAAGCGTGGGAATTTTGTCGGTCGAATGTCCCTGAGATTTGGCATAGAGATAGCGATAGTCGTACCTCTGATATGAATATCCTACCATTGCGCTCAGAGAATGACTGTCGGCAAAAGTGCGGGAATAATTCGTATACGCCTCGAGTTTCATACGCTGTATGTCGGTGTTGCTTGCATCCGCCCAGCGTGTGCCGTTAAGTGGATCAGCTCTGTGGAATGCATCCGTAGAACTGCTTTGTGTGAAGAAAGACGCGGAACCTACGATATGCCACATTTTCAATGGCTCCCAGTCAAGAGTCCCTACAAGACCTGTACGGTTAACCTTGTTGCTGTTGTCATTGTAATAACTGTAGAATGTAGGATTGGGAGATGTAGCGTTTGGTCCCGGCGTAGGAGTTCCGAACCACTGGTCATCGCTTACATATGTCCTGCGTTGGGTGGACGGAGTCATAAGTCCTCTGGAAATCACCTGATATTGACTTGCATATGCCTCTGTATTTGTCTGGCTGTAGTCTATAGCTGACGTGAACTTAAGATTCTTGCGTATTTTGGCAACCACGTTAGCTCTGGCACTGAATCTGTTGAACCCTGTTCCGACACCGACACCGCTGTCCTTAGTGTAACCGATAGAGCCTACGTAATTGAGCAAATCATTTCCTCCGTCAACTCCCAGATAATAGTTCTGCCAGAATGCGGGACGGAAACATTCTCTCGACCAGTCGTTGTCTTCAAAAACAAGGGTTTTGGAAGGATCCAGCGGGTCAACACAAGACTTCCATCCTGCAGGCACAGATTCTCCCGGCTGCAGATAGCGTGTGGAATAAATTGAAGCGGATGTGTTTCCTGCCGAATAAGCGTAGCCATCGTCAAGATTCTTGTTAGGAGAAGGTCCCGTCGACCAACGGTCTCGCATCAATGGAACAGCGACATCTGCCGGCAGATAATCTATCATTCGCTCAACATCCTCATGAGCGAATGAAGCCTCGAATGTGATTCTCATACGTCCGGGGGCGCCTTTTTTGGTAGTGATAAGCACGACACCGTTGGAAGCCCTTGAACCGTAAATTGCAGAAGAAGCTGCATCTTTCAGAACTTCAATTGATTCTATATCATTGGGATTGATACCCTCCATGCTACGTTCGATACCGTCAACAAGAATGAGAGGCTCGTTATTCTGGGATATTGAAGAACCGCCTCTTACGATAAAGGTTGCCTCCGCGCCAGGTGAATTGTTTGCATTGTAAACACGCACACCGGCAATCTTCCCTTTAAGACCCTCGCCTGCCGTGTTTATAGGAGAGCCTTCGAGAGTGGAACCGTTGACAGATGCTATTGAAGATGTCACGGTGCGCTTTGACTGAGTTCCGTAACCTACAACAATAACCTCGTCAAGCGAGTCCTGTGAGATTTCAAGCTTCACCTCAAGAGATTTCTGACCTGCTATTTTTACACTTTTTGTGGCATAACCCACATATGAGAACACAAGCGTCTCCCCGTTTGAGACCTGAATATTGAAGATGCCGTTCACATCTGTGGTCCCACCCCTTTGGGTTCCTTTAACAAGAATCGAGACTCCCGGCAAAGTCTCGCCGGTTTCATCAAGCACCACACCTTCCAGGTTGTACGGTTCAGCCATTGCGGCAATCGGGAACGATAATAGACAGCATAATATGACATATAAATACTTTTTCATAATATAAATGATTTTAAGGCGACAAAAGATCTGTCGCATTCGTGACAGCTATAGTTTTTCGTTGTCAAGGGGAGCGTGTGTCTACTCCGCCCAAGGTCAGACCGCGGTGTATTTGAAAAAATCGGTCTTTTCGAGTTCTTCACGAGTCTTGGCAAGTTCCGTCTCGGAACAAGGTGCAATCGGCAATCTGCACGGACCGCAGTCAAATCCGGCAAGTTTCATGAAAATCTTGCCGGCACGTGTGCCTCCGCCGTGCTTAACAAGCACATCCACTATATCAACTGCCTTTTTAGACATTCTTCGGGCTTCGTCAAGATTTCCCGACTCTATGGCATCCAGAATGCCTTGATAGATTCCGGGAATGTAATTGTAAGTGCTTCCCACAGCACCTTTGCATCCGCATGCCACACCTGCAAGCAGAATCTCGTCAAACCCGTTTAGCACTTCGAATTCACCATCGTTGAGATTTATGCACTGCTGCATCTCCATGAGATTGTTGTGTGTGAACTTAACTCCGGCAAGTGTGGGAATATCTTTTTTACCCTCTGCGAGAAACTCGTGCACGGGCAGTGACACACCTGTTATCGAAGGCATATTGTAATAGAAGAAAGGGAGTTCAGGTGCAGCCGCGGCTACCGGCTTGAAAAAGCCGACAAGATCTTTGACAGAGGCTGGTTTGAAGAAGCCCGGTGCCATTGCCGCAATCATGTCTGCTCCTACAGAAGCGGCATGAGCGGCAAGTTCCACGCAGTCGGGCTGTGACATTCCGCCGACATGCACTATTACTTTGAACCGCCCTTTCGCGGCATTAGTCCATGCCTCTGCAATGTTTTTACGCTCTTCAAGAGTAAGCGAGACGCTTTCTCCCGATGTCCCGCAGATGAAAACTCCCTTGAGGCATCCTTTTGCCGCAATGAAATCTGCATAGGCAGGAATCGCTTCAGTCTTGATCGTGCAGTCTTCGTTCATCGGTGTGAACGGAGCTGCGATTAATCCTTGTAATAATGGTTCCTTCATATGTTGTTATTGTTTGAAGTGATTGTTCTTTTGTTTGAATCGGGGAAGAGGTAACTTGCTGCATATCCGACCACAAAGCAGGACACAAAACCCGATGCCGTATAGAGAAGAAGGTGAAGGGTACGGAATCTCGCAACGAAAATCTGTACCAGTATGCTAACCACGATTCCTATTATCGCCCCTCCTGAATTTGCCCTTCTTGTAAGCATTCCAAGCATGAAAAGACCACCCATAGAACCGAGAATTAGTCCTAATATCTTCTGGAATTCATCCCAAAGCGACGCTATATTCCATGTTGCCATCAGAAACGCGAACGCAAGACTTATGAGACCTGTAACGCAGGTCGCAAACCTGGCTGCCCGCAAAGACCCTGCCCCGCGCCGTGTTATCCGAGGATAAATATCCACTATATACGCGGTTGCCGCCGAATTCATACTGCCGGAAAGTGTCGACATCGCTGCTGCAAAAATACCTGAAATCAGCAATCCTGTCACCCCCGCCGGGAGTTCCGTGAAAATATACCAGGGGAATACGGCATCTGCGGAATCGATGCTTATGCTCAGTGACTCGGGAAATGTCTTGTAATATGCATATAGTAAAGATCCTATCAAAAAGAATATTATTGTGGCAGGGATTGTAAGCAACGCGTTGGTCCACACACTCTTTTTTGCAGCCGACTGAGAAGGTGTTGTCAGATATCTCTGCACCATACTCTGATCGGTGCCGTAAGTCGTAAGATTTGTGAAAAAAGCCGCTATAAGCACCGTCCACATTGTCGAGTCCTGAAGATCAAAGCCGGTGGAACCGAGACTGAATTTACCGTCAGCGGATGAAATCGAAATCGCTTCAGCAAAACCGCCGGGAATTGACATTGTGATATATCCCACAGCAAAAAGAGCTCCTCCGAGAAGTATAATGACCTGTATGGCATCAGTCCATACGACAGCCTCGATTCCCCCTGTCATGGTATAGAGTATGCTGCAAAGACCCATTATTCCGATGCACAGGAATATGTCTATGCCCGTAACCACATTAAGAGCAATCGATGGAAGAAACAATACGACTCCCATTCTTCCTACCTGAAAAACAATAAACGCCACACTGCATAATACCCTTATCGCAGCATTAAAACGGATTTCAAGATACTGATAGGCAGTCGTTATGTTAAGCTTCCTGAAATAAGGTATGAATACGAACACAATCACTGGTGCCACAAGAACAATTCCGACATTAAACAGTCCGTAACTCCAGTCTGTGGAGAACGCCTTGGCTGGAATAGCCATAAATGTTATGGCACTCAATGCTGTTCCGAAAAGACTGAGACCGGCAGCCCACCAGGGAATGCGCCCTCCTCCTTTGAAATAGTCATTGGTATTCTTCTGCCTACGCGCAAAATAAAAACCTATTCCGGCAAGCACAAGGAAATACAATGCTATTACAACCCAGTTGATTACTCCCAAGCTACGTTCCGAATGTAATATATTACCCCGGACAAGTACCGGTTTGCCGTCTGTGCCGGCACATAATAACGCCATGTCCGATCCTTCGGCACGCACGAAAGAAAATATTCTGTCAATCCCCGATGTCACCGGCTCGGCATCTGTGATTGTCGATGTGATTGTATGGAAACGGTACAATACCATCCCACCTTTGTCATCTTTTCCTACCAATAGAAGATGATTTGCGCCAGAAGGCATTGCTGCGGATATATTCTCAGGGAAGACACATGGAATCCTGACCCACCGCCTTAAGATTAAATCATAACTGTATCCATCTGTAAGAGCGGTTGAATCAGCATCACTTATACCTCCTATTACGTAAAGCGAAGGATTTGTTCCGTTGCTCTGCACTGCGGCAGCGGCGTAACCGCGGGGAACTCCGGGAATAACGGCTGCCCTCTTCCATCCTTTGTCTGGAGATGCGGTATTCAGTAAATAAACCACCGAAGAGGTCCCCTCTGTCGGCAATCCGGAAACAATTGCCTCTCCCCCGTAGACTGTGCCGAAGGGAGCACCCTTCAATCCTTCCAAAACGGGCAATATTTCAACGTCCTCTTTATTTTCATATGAAATAAACTCGACCCTGCTGCCCCGGTTGTCTCCGGCACCCACATAAATCAACCCGTTGTCGGCACCAATAAGAGCATCGGAGTCATAAGACAGTGATAAATCCGCCTTAAGACACAGACTCTCTTTCACCTTTTCATTGCCGCTCCACCGGATTGATTCCTGTTGTTTTGCCGGAGACGCAGGGATGGCAGCTGTCAAAAATACAGCAAGTACATATATATGTTTCATTAAATCCTTCATGACAAGTTGTTAGGTAAGTGTTGAAAATTGACTTAGAGCTTGCTTACGGTCTCTATTCCGCACTAAAATAATCCGATCTGTAATTACTGCTATCATAACCGCTATTATTATTACGGATCAGCTCCTTATACACAAAGAAATGCTGGTCGATTGCCTTGCGGTAACCATTCTCGTCACCCGCTTTGAGATACCGCAAAAGATCCTGGTGCGTAACCAGTTCGCCTCTCTCCTGAAGACTGCTGTTAATTTCCGAGACATATGTTTTCAGATTGGATTTCACAAATTCCATCACCGGATATATGATCTCCTGGAACTGACTGATTGTGGAATTGCGTGTGATTTCATATAACTTCGAGTGAAAACGATGCTCCGAAATGTTGGCATATATATTGTCGCCGAGAGCGATTTCCATATAAACAGACTCTTCAAGATCCTTAATATCGGCAGGTGTGATGTTCTCAAAAATATATCCTGTTATCCCGACCTCAAATGCCACTCGGAAACCCAAAAGATTTACAAGTGACTTCTCGCTCATCAGATTCGGTCGTATCGCACGCTTCATCCCCCCGAAAATAGACGGTTCTTTCAAAACCATGCCGCGTCTCGTTCGGCTTTCAACTATCCCAAGCATCTTTAACCGGCTGAGAGCTTCCCTGACCACACTTCGCGTCACTCCCAATGATACTGCCAGCTCATGTTCCGACGGCAACTTGTCGCCAAGCTTGAAATCATGCTCGCTGAGATAAGACAGAACCCTGTCTTCAACATGATCCACAAGTGTTATAGCAGTGTTATTAAGTCTGAGTTGTTCCATGATTATAATATTTATCTGATTTGTCCGACAAATCAAGTCAAACATTTTGGAGGAATGTTTCCCTCCGCATCTTTAAGAGTGTTTGGATTTAAATTTCATTCCCCCGAAAATATCACTTCACGTGAATGAAAAGTATTGACTCCAAAGGATCTTACATAAGTAAGTGTTGGAAATTAGCTTATATTAAATTTTAGGAGATTTTGAGATGATTTCATGATTCCGAAGAAGGAGC
>NZ_CAJMXD010000121.1:0-7518 GCF_905219685.1 Barnesiella sp. CU968 | reverse complement strand
TATCGCTAAATTTTACAATCTGAAATCAGCAAGTTGAACTTGCGAAACTTAAATAATTAAAAAATCCTAACAAACATATGAAATCCTTAAACCACCACTATTCTTTTGCCTGTCATCCATCAATCAGTACACCAATAGTACACTTCGCATATACAATATATGCTATAAATCAATTATCTATGAATGAAATGCGTTTTATCGCCAATTTGTGTTAAATTTGTATTTTCTTAAAAAATAAAATCAAGACTATGCGATAATGGCAGATAATTATATTGAACGGAAGATGGAGGAACTCAGGCGCGGGTCACAGCAGAGAGTGATGCCCGCACGTCGTTACGCTGCGAAGGCGGGGAGACTGAGTTTCGATTTTCCTGCGCGCAGGGTGCTTCTGTGCGGACTGGCAGTCGGCTTGGGAGACGGCATTGCTACTGTCTTTCTTGATGCCGGTTGTAAGGTGGCTGTCTTTGATGTGGATTCCGGACAGGGGAGCAAAATGGCGAGGGAGAAAGGCGTACGTTTTTATGAAATTGACGTGAATGACTCTGCCGCGGTGCAAAAAGCGTTTGCCGATTTGCTTAAGGCATGGCGCGATGTCGACATTATAATCAATATGGAGGCGGGTGAGGATTATCGTGTTGCGATTGCGCGGATGTGGTCGGAACATAAAACACGCTACCCGTTCCCAAGCAGTTACGGAGGTCGTTTTATTGATATTGACGGACCATCGTTTGAAAAAACTTCATTTCTTTCAGAATATGGCATAACGGTGAATTGTGTGTCTGTTGCCGGACGTAATGCCAAGGATGTGATTGATATGTGCAAGTTTCTGTCTCTTCCGCAGGCTGGTTTCATACATGGAAGCGGCAAGTGCTGACGGGTAGTAAGCATGTGTTGAATGCCTTAAATTGTCATATATAATAGGTTTCTTGAAAACTTTCGTTATATTTGTAGATAAATTATCAACGACTACCTAACTAATACGGTACAACTCATGAAACGGTTTATCCATGCCATATTTGTGGCATTGCTTGCTATCTGCGGACAGCAGGCTCATGCGGCAACGCCGCAGAATCCAAAGGCTGATGACAAGGCTGTCGTCACTGCCGGCAACGCGAGGTTCACAGTGCTTACACCACGTATGATACGTATGGAGTGGAGCGCGGACGGAAAATTTGAAGACCGGAAGACTCTGACCTTCGTAAACCGAAACCTTGATGTCCCGAAATTCAAGGTTTCTAAAAAAGGCGACAGAACCACAGTCACTACCGATTTTCTTACTCTCCGCTACGACAACGATGGCAAGATGTTCAGCGACAGAAATCTTGAGGTCAGAATCAGAAACGGCAAGAAAACCACATTGTGGAAGCCGGGAATGGAGGATGACGGCAATCTGCTTGGCACCTGCCGCACTCTTGACGGTGCAGACGGTTACGATATGCATTCCGGTCCGCTCGAGCAAGGACTTCTTTCCAGAAGCGGCTGGGCACTTGTAGACGACAGCAAGAACCACATCCTTGCCCCTGATGACTCTCATTGGAAAGAGTGGGTGGCGATGCGTCCCGATGGAGCGCGTCAGGATTACTATCTCTTTGCTTATGGAAACGACTACAAGCAGGCATTGGCAGATTATCAGAAAGTGGCGGGCAAGGCGCCTCTGCCGCCTAAATATACATTCGGTTACTGGTGGAGCCGCTATTGGCAATATTCCGACAATGAGTTCAAGGATCTGGTAGACAAAATCAAATCTATGGACATTCCGATCGATGTGCTGATTGTGGATATGGACTGGCATGACACATTCGGTCTGAAATCGCGTAATTCAGCGAGAGATGAATACGGACAGAGAATAGGCTGGACCGGTTATACCTGGCAGAAAGAATTGTTTCCCAATCCTTCTAATTTCCTCAGATGGGTGAAGAAAGAGAATCTCAAGACTGCCCTGAACTTGCATCCTGCATCGGGCATCCAGCCTTATGAAGCATCATATAAGGACTTTGTGAAAGACTATGAATGGTCGGACACGACAAAAAGCGTTCCCTTCCATATAGATGAGGCAAAATGGGCGGACTCATATTTCAATACTGTTCTCGGTCCCATGGAGAAAGAGGGTGTTGACTTCTGGTGGCTTGACTGGCAGCAGTGGAAAGAATCGAAGTTTACCCCCGGTCTGTCTAATACGTTCTGGCTCAATCATGTCTTTTTCAACCATGCCAAAGAGAAAGCCGACAACGAGCGTCCGTTTATTTATCACAGATGGGGAGGTCTCGGAAGCCACCGCTATCCGTTGGGCTTCTCGGGCGACACGTTCATCACCTGGGAGACTCTCCGTTTCCTCCCTTACTTCACTGCTACCGCATCAAACGTGAATTACGGTTATTGGGGACACGACATCGGCGGGCATATGTTCAAGAAGAAACCAGGAGTCACGGACCCTGAACTTTATCTACGCTGGCTGCAGTATGGTGTGTTCACTCCGATATTCAAGACTCATTCCACCAAAGACCGTAATATCGTGAGATATTTCTGGGCTTTCCCCGAATATATGTTTGAGATGCGTGATGCCCTTAAGCTGAGATATTCGCTTGCTCCATATATCTATAATGCCGCGCGGGAGAATTACGATACAGGCGTGGCTATGACTCGTCCTCTTTATTATGAATACCCGTCGCTTGAAGAGGCCTACAGCCATCCGGAGCAGTTCTTTTTCGGATCTGACATTATTGCCGCGCCCGTAGGTAATCCTGTCGATTCCATATCAGGTCTTGCAAAGCGTAAGATCTGGTTTCCGGAAGGGAGGTGGTATGATTATGCATCAGGAGAAATGATCGAGGGACCTTCGGAACGCGAATTTGAATATACTCTCGCCGAGAATCCGTTTTATGTAAAGGGAGGGGCAATAGTACCGATGAATCCCGATAAAGTTAACAGCCTTCAGGCTCCTTGCGACACGTTGGTGCTTACCTTTATTCCCGGAGGCGGTGGTTCCCTGCGCCATTATGAAGATGACGGCATTTCCAATGATTACGATAAATCCTATGCAATCACCAATGTCATTAAAAATGTGGTTGCAAACGGAATTAAGGTAACGGTAGAAGCAAGAAAGGGCACGTATCACAATGCTCCTGCAGTCAGGAATTATGAAATGCGCTTCCCGGCTACATTACCTCCGGATAAGGTATTGGTAGACGGTAAAGAATATAGCTACTCCCGTTTCCCTGAAAATGGGAACTGGACCTATGACGGCTATTCATTGCAGCCTGTAGTCTATACTGAAGGTTTGCCCGTAAATAAGGATGTAACCGTAGAGTTAATCTATAATGAGGGTAACGGTGAGTCTGCCGACCTTTATGGCAAGAAAGGAATATTCAACCGTTGTAAAGATCTTACCATCCTCTTCAAGGAGGAGCAGGGTATGCATGGTGAAGGAATGAAGATGCTTCCGGAAGGATACCTGAAAGTTTCTCAATGTCCGAATTTCATATTGGAGGATCCTGCAAATATATCCGCTTATCTTAAAGAGTTTAATAATAATATGGAAAAACTTTTTGAGGTTACCGATAATATGGACATAATCAGTGACTGTTTCAAGGCTCGTCTTCGTGAGCAATTAAAGAAACATTGAATCAACTTCAATAAACATTCTGAGTATTATTATTCAGCAAGCTATTATCAGAATGTGTTCCAACTCACGGTGGGATATAATTTTAAATAATGTTATAATTAAAACAAAGTGAGGGAAGGTGCATAACGGCACCTTCCCTCACTTTGTTTAACCATTATATTTACTAATACCTATTTGTCAGAGTATTACCTTAACCGACTTGCGGAAATCATTGTTCCAGATTACGAGTGCATAAACGCCTTTGGAAACTCCGCCTGCGTCAAAGTTGACTTCTGAATTGCCACGTACAGTCTTTACCGTATGCCCGGAAATTGAAACGAGATTTACATTAAATTCTTCCGCATTCGATACGATCTGGAAGATATCGCCATTGCGGTTGATAACTACCTGATCTTTGCTTACAGATATATCCGATAGTCCGGTGGTCTGTCCGAGTTCAGGATGGGAGAGGATATATTTGAGACCTTCAAATGCATCAACATTGCCGAATCCATAACGGTATTGAGTCTTTTCATAATGAGCTTCGCCAATTTCCTTGTTGTTCTTGTCTACTGCGCCTGTTGTCTCATCCCATACACCACCTTTCTTGGAACCGTATGGCATGCCTTCACCTTTCATTTTGGGTTTTGCTGCCGTATTTTGAATCACCTCGTAAATGTCGGCATATTTGAGGTTTGGATTGGCTTCGAGCCATAGCGCACATATGCCGGCAAATGCCGGGGTTGCCTGCGATGTTCCCTGAGTGTTGAACCACCAGTAGCGTTCGCCACCGAAATCAGCAAAAGCGGAATTGTTGTTGAACTTTGATTTAGGTTCAGCTCCATCAACTTTTACGTTTGGTGCGTCATCGGTGAAGTTCTTGTTATTATTATATCTGCTTCGTGCAGACACCACATAATATCCCGGTGCGGTAATTGTTGGCATTGATCTGCCGTCTACCAGCTTGCCATATCCCGAAATGCCGGCTATCCATGTAGCTGTGTGTTCGATTGTTCCGACGGTTCCCGAAACTTTATAGGCGCTCTTATGGAGAGTTCCGAAAATGTTACGGTTCACATTGGCTCCGACTGCGAATACGTTATGGGCACATGCCATATTGTTGATTGACATGTCGGGTGTTCCTGCCTCAAATTCAAGATTATTCTCTGTCACGAGATTCACATCGTCTACATTGGAAGCCAAATCTATCCTCTGTCCTTCAGATCCTTCGATTTCAATTCCGATTACGGGATCTATATCCGTATCGTCATACCAGAAATTTTGCGGCAGCTTTATAGTGGCGGCATATCGGTTATTTTGAGCCATAACGGATGATGTCACGACAATCGCACCGGAGAAGCAAGGACCGGCTGTGCCGATATTTCCGTCAATATATTTCCCTTCGGGTGTAGATGCCGATACTTCACCGAGATTGTAACGTCTTGCCTCGTCAGGAGTAGCGTCATCCTTGTCATATGCAAAGATCCTTACCGTAAAAGGTTTGTCTGTATCGCTCCATATTTCAAGGGATGTTCCCTGGAGTGAGGTANCCTTGCTGTCTTTGTCGGTAATTTTTGCCTGCAGGAGGGTTGCGACTTTTTTGCTTTCCGCAGTGAACGTCTTGCTGATCCAGTTGTTTTTCAGTCCATCGTTTCCGGCAGCGATGCATACAATTGCTTCCTTACCGATTTCAGCTATGGCTTTGGAGAAATTATCAGTTCCGTCGCATGAACCGAAATTCTGACCGAGAGAGAAATTTATTACAGCCGGTTTGCCTACAGACTTGGCATAATCGCTTATGGCTTTTGCCGATGCAAGCTCGGTGTTGGAATTTAACGGACCCACGCAGATCACGATATCACTTTCGGGAGCCATGCCGAGATATGGTATGTTTGCTTCTTTGCCGGTGTTGTCATAAACCAGGGGAGCGCAAGTCTTTATGCGTTCGCAGCATCCTTGAGGATTGCCGTTGCTTCTGCCCTCGATGGAATCTTTCTCATGATGGTCATAATCAACGAACTGTCCTTTGCCGGTGAATGCTCCGGACATGATTCCAAGCACATGGGTGCCATGGGTTCCCGGATTTTCTTCATCTTCGGTGGTGTAAGCCTTGATTGCTTCGGGTGTGTCCCAACGTTTCACCTCCTTCCCGCTTGCATCAAATTCAACAATGAGTTTGACCCGTGTCTCCGTATAATCAGGTGCTTTGTAGAACGTGATATGGTTCGGGTCAAAACCCGTGTCAAGAAGACCCACAACGACGTTGCGACCCAGATATCCTTTGTCGAAAGGACGTGTGGTTCCGTCCCAAGGTGATTCTTTGCCAATATTTCCTTGCACCTTAGATGCAAAAGTGGATATGCGGGAATGCATCATTTGTGGCGCCGCTTCCCCCGAGATTTCCAAGGTAACGACCTGAGGCAGGGAAGCCACTTTTTCCAGTTCGGATACTTTCAGGTACGCCATCACAACGTTGCCTATGTTGTTGGAGATCTCTACTCCATGTTTTGTCAGATCTGTAAAGGAAGCTCCCGGAATTATCTGTATAAGCACGGGAACGACCTCGTCTGTCACTTCACTTCGTGTGCCTGATCTTTTTGCATGGTTGTATTCGGTTGCTTTCCGCATGGCGGAAAGGTCAAGTTTACTTTGGGCATATACCGGAAGTCCGGAAGCGATTGACAGGACAGAAATTCCTATACCAGCCAATAAATGGTTAATTCTCATAAGTTTTAAAGGTATTAATTGGTGATGTGCTTGAAATTGTTTATCTTTCTTCGGGAGCAAGGATGCCGTTTCCTTCATCGTCATATCCCGGATTTTGCTTTAGCAGATTGTTTGCGGAAAGTGCATTATGGGGAATGGGATAGCGGTTAAGATTTTCATCATGTGAGGGTGTATGATCCCACCATGGTTCATGTACAAAATATCCCATGCGGATTAGGTCGGTGCGTCGGCGTCCTTCTCCCAGAAATTCAATCATCCATTCGTCAGCCATACGGTACATGTCCATCGTGTCGGGTGCGGGATTTCCATCACGAACCTCAAAATATCTCGATCGCACCTTGTTTATCAGTTCGGCAGCCTCTTTGGGTTGTCCGGCACGTAGGCGGCACTCCGCAAGCATATAGTAAACTTCGGCAAGGCGGATTCCCGGAAAATCGGCGTTCCAGGTCAATGTCTTGTCGGCATCGTCGGGAATAGGGAATTTCACGAGACGTATGCCGCAACTTTCATCAACGGCAAGAATGGTGGAGGGAGTGTTGGCATCAGGCTTCGGATATTTGGTGTATTGATACATCTGGTCGATCAGGTTCACCTGCTTGCCGAGGTCTTCCTTGTTTCCCATCACGGGTTCACCGGTCGGTCCGGCAAGAGGCCCGGCAAGGAACATGCCCACGTATTGTTTGTTCCCCTTATATCTGTAATTCTCTTTACGCAAATCTTTACGGTGTAATTTGCCGTAGGGACCACCAAGTTTTATTTCCGGGTTTTCCAGAGTGTATAGTTTGCCCATAGGATTTTTTGAAGGAGCGAGACAGAAGCCGTTCTGTCCTGCCGCTACATACGTGTTGTCGAAATATACACGGCAATTCTTGGGCATGGAACGTTGCCACCACCAAGAGAATTGTCCGTATTTGGGGTGATTATATTCCGATGGAGCTGTCCATATCATTTCGGGCGATTTGTCGTTGTCGAAACCGAAGATGCCATGCCAGTCGGGATCAATTTCATATGGACCGTATTTGCCGTTTATTATATCTCGGCAAAGGGTTTCCGCATCAGAGAAACGTTCTTCACCGATATATGGCACCGCGTTGAAATATAATTGTGCGAGCATGGCGGCGGCTGCTCCTTTGGTCAGGAATCCGTTTTGCGCATCCCCGTCTTTCTTGACAGGCAGTTTCTCAATCCCT
>NZ_CAJMXD010000120.1:0-7522 GCF_905219685.1 Barnesiella sp. CU968 | reverse complement strand
ACAACCATAAAAGGCCTCAAGGAAGCCACAAGATTCACTATATAAAAAATTTCGAATTAAATTTAAACAGTTTCTTATACAAATGTATATAATTCAAACGTTATTTCTTCATTTCCGCCTAAATTCTTATACTATTTTCACATATTTTATACGAGCTGAAGATTTCACGACTCCAGACATCCAGCGCAAACCGGGAATTATCGAAAGTAGCTTTGTCGCGACATAGCAGTTTGCAAACGTACATACGGCTATGGCGGGAATTAGTCAGAGCTTTCCATAGACTGTGTCATCTCCACTATTGCCTCTTTCTTTCGTGCTTGAAAACCTTGAAAAGGCGCTTGAACAGACCGTCCGGCTTGTCTGTGGCAAACTTACTCGCTGTGCCGAGACGTCTGTCCGGCTGTTTGTCAAGTCTGGGAGTATCGTAATCGAAATTGTCTACGCGTTCCACAAGTGACAGGATGGCAGGCTGAAGTTCAGGAGCCTCAGGCGGAGGATTTATGCCTATTTCCTCCGAATGCGGCGGCTTCTTCTCCCTCTTGTAGGCATCATGCACTGTCAGATACTCTCTGTCGGTAATGTATAATTCCGCGTATGTATTTATATAGACAGGATCCTGTGTCTGCAAATGCCGGTTTAGATTACGTCCTCTTCCGTTTGACTCTATATTGAACGACATTCCCATAAGACTGTTGGCAAACACCTCATGTCCGTAGACTCCAGAAAAAATATACTTGAGTGTGAAGCGGCTGCAATCCACACGATTATCCACAAAACCGGAAAACGCGGGAACAAATTCCCTGTTTTTTCTGTCGGCAAGAATATCCACATCAAGAACAATATTGTCGTCAGTCCGTCTCCAGATCACAGAAGGACTGTATTTGCCATAATCCACATGCGTCGCAGCTGTGTCATCACGCATGTCAGCAGGAATCACTCTGCTGTTGAAGACCCCAACCCAATCCGACCATGAGAAATGTTGATTGAAATGATTGCTGACACTGTCGAGACCATCGGCATTTGTAAGATGATAATAAGATCTTGAAGCAAGTACGCGGGGAAGAGACCAACCTTTATAATTCTTTATATTCTTCGCCGGAATCATAAAATCAACTGTCTTCTCTCGAAAAAGAAGCACCGTATCTGAATAAGTCGAAAGCGTTGAATACTCTCTGACATACCCTGTCAGATGCAACACTTGATGGTCTCTGGAATTGACAGTCATTTCCGGAAGATCATAAGCCATTTCTTTCAGAAAGACCTTATCCTGCCCAGGCTTATCAACTGTGGATGTTGCATATCCCATATATCTAATTGAAATGGGATAAGAAGAACGAGCCACATACGGAAGTTCACCCACATCGGAACAGATTCCAATCAGATTTCCTTTTTTGTCGAACACAGATGCCTTCGGCAAAGGGATATTTGTCGATGCATCGACAATCACAGTGCCGCACGCCATGACAGAATACGCCAGACATACTGCTGTAGACATACATAAAGCGGCAAAACGCGATTCACCTGCAAATCTGGTTATCATACACCTTGTTTAAACCTTTGATTTACAAATATAGACGTTTTACCGCATTGCCTTCGCCGCGCTTCACCTTATTTAACATGTTTTAATATCAAGAAACAACTTGCACATCCTTTGTGTGGGCAAGTAAGCTTCCGGCTGATGCCATCCGCTGATAATTGTCAGCGCCAGGGAAATTCCGGGGGAACAGGATGCCCCTTTACTTCCAGACGGACACGCGAGCAAAAGTCCCGGACAAGTTTCTTTACCGGTCCAGGCTCCATGCCGAGCACCTTAAATAGCAGACCGGCATCGTTTGGCAGATGGGTTATGCCGCAGGCAAGCTTCTTTTCACTATCCATGAAGACACCGGTAGCTTCATAAATCCTGTCGGCATGCTCTTTCGGTGTCATGACTATGACATTGGCAAATACATCGAAATCACCCATTATTCCCAGCTGGCGCACAGGGATAACGTTTGGATCAATCACAAACTTTTCTCTGAAAAGCGGTTCACCGTCAGGACGCTCTCCATGACTGCATACCGACAGTATGTCATATTCGAACAACTCTCCGTCTTTATAATATTTGCGACCTCCCATGTAGATTTCCGAATAGAACAGAGTAGCTGTCTTGTCTACGCATATGCGTGTGTCTGAAATAAACCGGGTGTGCCGGCACGGATATATCGGCTCCGGCATAAATTCAAGATAAGCCCCCTCTTCCAGCACAATGTTCTGTATCATGCCGGAATAGTTATATCGCATTTCCGCCAGTTTCGTGGCGGCACCGGTGGAAATCCATGCAAAGGCGTTTTTTCTAACGGTTATATCCTGCTGATAACGGTCGCCGTCAACATTCGGTCCTCCGGATGAAAGGATGTAAAGGCATGGCATCTGAGGCATCTCCTCGTCAAAATAGAGTTCCTGCTGCGCAATCAAGGGTACCCTGCGGTCAAGATCCCGCAAAATACTTTTACCTTCCGCATCAAGTTCGAAACCCAGACGCAGATAACCATGCTTGCCGGGAGCGCCCACATACATCTGCTCCGGTTCGCGAAGATAGGGACGCATCTCCCGTGCCGTAGAAAAATCCACCTCCGGCACGGATGATGTCTTGAATTTATCTGTCTTGATCATTGTCAATTATCTTTTTTATCGAAAAGAGCCATTTTGAAGATGAGATCGACCAGCTCGTCAATACCCTCCCCTGTCATGCAGTTGGTAAACACAAAGGGTTTTCCCGGACGCATCAGCCTTGAATCATGATCCATAACCTCAAGCGAAGCGTGAACATATGGCGCAAGATCCGTTTTGTTGATCACAAGTATATCGCTTTGGGAAATGCCGGGACCGTCCTTACGGGGAATCTTGTCGCCTGCGGCAACATCGATCACATAAATAAAGAAGTCAACCAATGCCGGACTAAACGTAAGCGTGAGGTTGTCACCTCCTGATTCAATGAGAACAATGTCAGTATCGGGGAAACGCTCTTCCATCTCCTCCACAGCCGCTATATTCATGGAAGGATCTTCCCGGACTGCCGTGTGAGGACACGCTCCGGTTTCGACTCCTATAATCTTGTCTTCATGAAGAATGCCTTTCAAAGTTTTTCTTACGTGCTTGGCATCTTCTGTTGTGACAATATCGTTTGTAATGATCAGCACTTTCTGCCCAAGTTCAAGAAGACGGGGAGTTATAGCCTCTATCAAGGCGGTCTTGCCGGATCCTACCGGTCCGCCGATTCCAATTCTACAGGTCTGAGACATAATATAGTTATAGTTTGGTAATTTACAAATATGAAGTTGATAACAATTTATCGGCAGGCATTTGCAATATTCACATTCTAATTCATGAACATGCGCATGTTGCCTTTTTCATGCAGTGATGCCAGTATGTCGAGTTCCGGAAAGAATGCGTTCATATCTTTCAGTTCCATCTGCGATGCCTCATCATAAAGCACACCTACATCTTCCGAGAGATCGAATAGTATTTTCTGTGTCTCGTAATGCGACACACGCACACATCTCAACGCGGCTGAAAGAACCATGTTTATTACACCGTACTGATGGGCACAGAAAAGAGCCTTTTCATCCAACCCTCCCGCTGCATAAGCAATTCCTTGCGCGACAGGAAAAGTTCCCGGCACTTTTTCACATGCAATATCTGCAAGCCAGCGTGTGACAATCGCGTTATCGAACAGTTTCGCCATCAGTTCCGCGAATTTCTTTCCCATGCGCCGGAGCATCATACGCGCCTCATCGTTCATTTTGAAAAGAATGAGCATTCTGTCGGCATCCGCGATCGCTTCGTAATCTCCACGCAGGAAGGCGCGGTGAGCGTGGATGGCTGCCACACCATCGCTGAATGCCGCCTGTCTCGCCTGAGAGGCTGTGAACGCACGCAGGGTTTTGGCATCATGCACAATACGTTCGAAAGAGGCAGTCTCCAATCCGTTGGAAAAGGAGAATGTCCCCACCGGAAACGTAGAATCGGTGAACTGAAGCAGCCTCGAAAGCGCCGTCATGTCATATTCAGTGTGAGTGTTCATGTGCTATTCCGTTTTCATCGAAATGAATGTGTGTCGTGGCATGATGATGGTGCTCGCCGAGTCCGTGGCTGTCATGTCCCGCGCCGCCGAACAGACGGCGTATCTCATGAGGTGCAAGATATGGGATAATCTCGACTCCTTTCTGAAAATCATATGATATGCCTTCAAGATTATGTGTCTCCATCACGCTCAACATAACCTTCTTATCTACAGTAAGCGGAACATATACTTTTGTGCCTTTTACAACGGCAGGCCAATGCTGGTTGCCGATGGCGTGACCAAGCTCGACCGAACGCCGGATTATGGTTTCGTGATCCTTGTCCGCAAGCGCGCCAAGGTCTATCACAAGAACAGGACTCAGTTCAATCTTCAGAACAACAGCTTTTTTTGTATCCGGATTAAAATCGATTACATCGCCATCTGCCACCTGCGTGTGACGCTTAAGAGCAATCGGATATTCCTCGCCACTTGTTCCCTTCCCGAGAAAACGGCTTTTCTGTGCCGTCCATTGGTCAAGGAATATGTAGTCTGTCTCCATATTCTTCAGTTTCTCTTTCCATTGCTGATCCCGGTTTATGTTACCGAGCACTTCTGTGTATACTTTCATAATACGTAACCTTTCAATATAGTTTAAGGTGTTTGCGGGAAACGATTGTCTCCCTATATCTTTATAACAAACAAGAGACTCGTTTGCTCACGGATTACAACCGGAAGTTACTTATGCATCAGAAATCATAGTAAAAACAACGGCGGGCTGCCTTGATAATCATGGCAGTCCGCCGTCAACTGAGCAGATTTTATTTTTTAACAAGCTCTTATAAAGTCCGATAGATCAGCTGAACCAGTAAAGCTGTGCGAGAGGAAGCTCTTTTGCCGGCGATACCGTAGCCGGATAACCGTCAACGGTAACTTCAAAAGTCTCCGGATTAACTTCGATATTCGGAGTAGCGGTGTTTCTGAGCATGGACTCCTTGGTGAGCTGACGAACTCCTGTAACAGGATACACTATACTCTTCAGACCATATTTGTCTTTGATTCCCGCGTCTACAGAAGCCTGACTGACAAACGAAATTCTTGAATTGAACAACGCCTCGCCAAACGCACCGTACATCGGACGCATTATCTTAGGCTGCGGAGTTACAAGCGATGCGTTTGTATCTCCCATATTCGCCCAGCTTATAAGTCCGCCCTTGATTACAAGCTGCGGTTTCGTACCGAAGAATGCTGGTTCCCACAACACAAGATCCGCCATCTTTCCTTTCTCTATCGAGCCGAGGACATCCGATATACCGTAGCATATTGCCGGATTAATCGTTATCTTGGCAAGATAGCGCAACACCCTGAAATTATCGTTTGAATCGGAATCCTCCGGCAATTTACCTCGGACCTGCTTCATATAGGATGCCATCTGGAAGGTTCTCATGAATGATTCTCCCACACGGCCCATTGCCTGAGAGTCGGATGATACCATTGAAAGAATGCCGAGATCATGGAACACATTCTCCGCCGCCTGTGTCTCGGGACGAACGCGGCTTTCGGCAAACGCCACATCAGACGGTATATTTGGATTAAGATTATGACAGACCATGATCATGTCGAAAAGTTCTGCCTGAGAGTTTATTCCGAAAGGTAACGTAGGATTGGTCGAAGACGGAAGCACATTCATCAGAGACGCCACTTTCAGAAGGTCCGGAGCGTGACCGCCGCCGGTGCCTTCGGTATGATATGTGTGGATTGTTCGTCCGTCAATAGCCGCGATTGTGTCTTCCACATAACCGGATTCATTCAAGGTGTCGGAGTGGATCGCCACCTGAACATCGTAATTGTCGGCAACCGACATACATGTGCGTATAGCAGCCGGTGTTGCGCCCCAGTCTTCATGAATCTTGAAACCGCAAGCACCTGCCTCAACCTGATCGTCAAGATTCTCTCTGCAAGAACAGCTTCCTTTTCCANGCAGACCTATATTAATGGGGAGTCCGTCGAATGCCTGTAACATTCTTTCGAGGCTCCAGGCTCCGGCTGTGATTGTGGTGCCGTTAGTGCCGTCGGTAGGACCGACGCCGCCCCCTACAAGAGTAGTGATACCGTTGGAAAGGGCATCGTATGCCTGCTGCGGCGCACACATGTGCACGTGCCCGTCGATGCCTGCCGCTGTCAGTATCATGTGTTCTCCTGAGATTGCATCAGTCGAAGGACCTGTAACGAGATCCGGAGACACACCTTTCATCACATTAGGATTGCCGGATTTTCCGATTCCTGCGATTTTGCCGTCGCGGATTCCGACATCAGCCTTGACCACGCCAAGAACCGGATCCAGAATTGTGACATTCGTGATTACGAGATCCAGACTGCCTGCCTTGGGTGTGCATTCATTGGCAAGTCCCATGCCATCGCGCAAAGTCTTTCCTCCGCCATATACCGACTCATCGCCATAAACCCTGAGGTCTTTTTCAATCTCTACATACAGATCCGTATTGCCGAGTCTGATTTTATCGCCCACGGTAGGACCGAAGAGCATATTGTTTTCTTGTCTTGATATAGTAGCCATGACGGATTATTTTTTAGTTGGGTTTTCTGTATATTCAGCTTCTGCCTCCTCTTCGGAAACAGTCTTGTAGCCATATTCGCCAAGACGGCGTATCGCTTCCGTGCGTTTAGGATAGAAGGTCGGGGTGTCTTCCAGACCTGTATATCCATTGACAAGATCGTCAAATCCGATAACCCTGCGTTTACCGGCATATTCCACAACCTCCACTTCTTTCTCCTCTCCGGGTTCGAAACGTATTGCCGTAGTCGCCGGTATATTCAAGTGGCAACCGAAAGCTTTCGGACGGTCAAACTCGAGATAACGGTTTGTCTCGAAGAAATGGAAATGGGAACCGACCTGTATCGGACGGTCTCCCGTGTTACGCACCACAAGCTTAACAGTGCGCCTGTCGGCGTTGTATTCTATTGGAGTGTCGGCAAGTATAACACCGCCGACTGGCACATAATCCTTCGGTGTGAAACCGGGGGTATTGGGATAAGCGATATCCGGTTTTCCGGAAAAAATACCGTCAGGTTGCGAATATGTCTCCTGAGGTGTGTTTTTATTCTGATCCATAGTATTATATTTTTATTTTATAGGNTGATGGATGGAAACAAGCCGCGAGCCATCGGTAAACACGGCTTCTACCTGCAGGAGGTCGATCATATCTGCGACTCCCGGCATAACCTGTTCTTTTGTAAGCACCTGAGAGGCATCGTGCATTACTTCCTCAACCGTTTTTCCCTCTCTTGCTCCTTCAAGAGCCGCACTGGTGATATAGGCGACTGCCTCGGGATAATTCAGCTTTAGCCCTTTCTGAAGACGCCGCTCTGCTATAAGTCCTACCATCAGAAGGGTAAGTTTGTCTTGCTCTTTGGGTGTGAAATGCATAGTAATCTAATTTTGAATAAGGTTCTAAAATAATA
>NZ_CAJMXD010000119.1:0-7577 GCF_905219685.1 Barnesiella sp. CU968 | reverse complement strand
CTACTATATAGATGCCACTGAACGCCTCTTCCGTTACATTGTCTGAATCTACAGGCACAGCCGGACGATATTCATCATCAGCAAGATTATGCCATCCCTTCAGACTGCCATCCTCATCAAACAGCAATTTCCTTGAAGACTTTCTGTCGCTTGTCAGAAGCGTTACGTCATTTCCCTCGGATTCATGAAAGTGCATGAGGGCAGACAGATCCGCATTACTGAGAATGTCTACATTGTGCACAAGAAACGGTTCCCCTTCCAGCAAATGCCTCGCATGGACCAATCCACCGCCTGTGTCAAGCAGCCCCCCGCGCTCATCGCTTATGCTTATTTTTATTCCAAAGTCTTTTGAATCAAGAAAGTCTGTTATCTGACCTGCGAAATGATGGACATTAACCACAATCTCATCAAATCCCTGCGACTTCAATTTCAATATTACCCGCTCAAGCATCGGAATCCCGTCTACCGGCACCAATGCCTTGGGATGTTCAAGCGTCCATGGTTTCAATCTTGTGCCTAAACCGGCTGCCAATATCATCGCTCTCACTATATTTCTTTTTTGGGTGTTATCAATGTATCAATATTCTGCTCCCGGTGAATCAGGCGCACACATGCCGACGGATAACGCTCCGCAAGCTCCCGTGCCACACGCTCGGCACAATAGACCGACCGATGCTGGCCGCCGGTGCATCCGAATCCTATCTGCAGACTCGAAAATCCACGTCTGAGATAGGTCTCTACAGACGGAGACACAATCCGCAAGGCATTACTGGCAAACTCCTGCACCTCTCCTCTCTCTTCGAGAAAATCTGCCACAGGCTTGTCGCGCCCTGTAAGATTACGGTATTCAATATAACGTCCGGGATTATGCATGCCCCTGCAATCAAACATGAAGCCTCCTCCGTTGCCCGTAAAATCCGATGGATAACCTTTCTTATAAGAAAAGCTGAAAACAGATATCTGCAATCCGTCATGGCTGTTATTCAAAAATCTCACATCACTGATGATGACAGCACACACGCGTTTTAATTCCGGATAACGGTCAGCCGCTCCGATATTTATAAGATCCTTCAGATTTGACAAGGCACCGGGAATGCTTTCTATGAAATATGCCTTACGCTCTACAAGCCCCCGGAGTCCATAGGCTCCAAGCACCTGCAATGTGCGGAAAAGCGCGAAAAGCTGCGTCTGGAGCGTCTCTGTCTCCGGATGTCTCGCTTCTCCGTTAATGGCGCACCTCTCATTAAAGTAATGATCCATCATACGATTACGAAAACCGTTTGTAAAACCTGCCTTAGCCTGCCACAAAAAAGAAATCGCATCATAAACGCCAGGACCCCGTCTGCCCCCTTGGAAATCTATAAAATACGGTCTGCCCTGAGACAACATCACATTGCGACTCTGAAAATCACGATACATGAATCCTCCTCTTGTTTCCGACACCTTAGTCAGATCATCTGCGAATCTTTCAAAATCATCCTCAAGTCTGTCTTCATCAAAATCAAAACCCGACGGACGGAGATACTCATACTTGAAATAATTGAGATCCCACATTGCCTGTCGTCTTCCGAAGGGATTATATTCAACATGGTCTTCCCATAGAGATGCCTTCACTGTCTGCATTCTTACGAGCGATGTCATTACCTCCTTGACAAGCTTCTCCGCCACCGACTCCCCTCCGGCATCTCCATCTGCCGTATTGGAAGAAATTACGGAAAACAATGACGTATCCCCAAGATCCTCCTGTATGTAATGCATATAATCCGGAGACGCCACATATACTTCCGGCACCGCGACACCCGCTTCTCCGAACACTTTCGCCAGACTTACGAACGCGCGACAGTCTCGCTCCGAGTCTCCTGCAACTCCGATACAACTGAAAGGAACCTCCTGTCCATTCACAATCCGGCTGCCGGAAAGCCGGAAATAGCGGCGTCCCGAACCGGCACCCGGCAACCGTGACACTTCATTCACACCTGCGCAACAATAAACGCGATATAATTCAGTCAATATCTCTATATCCTTGTCTTTATCCATAGTCTGCCATTCAGATTCCTCACAATTGTTTGGAAGTTGCATGAAATAGTTGTTAATTTAACTTCAAAATTAATAAAAGTTGAGCAAATTAACCTTATTAATGATACTGCGACAAAATTTTATTTGCTCAACTTTGTTATTTTTATTAATTTTGCAGGTGGTGAATACGCACGATTTCTTAAGCTTTCACCTTCGGCATATAAACCGTAAGAATTAAATAACCCAATATATTTCAATAAAATGGCTAAAATCGAAGATTTCAATTTTAACGGCAAAAAAGCCATCGTAAGAGTGGATTTCAATGTGCCACTGGATGAAAACGGCAACATTACAGACGACACCCGCATCCGCGGTGCCCTCCCCACCCTTAAAAAAATACTCAGCGACGGAGGTTCTCTTATTCTCATGTCGCACATGGGCAAGCCAAAAGGTAAAGTAAACCCCAAAATGAGCCTTTCGCAGATTCGCGAAGCGGTAGCAAAGGCTCTTGGCTGCGAGGTCAAGTTCGCTCCCGACTGCATGNGTGCCGAGCAGGCTGCAAAAGACCTTAAACCCGGCGAGGTTCTTCTTCTCGAAAACCTCCGTTTCTATCCGGAAGAGGAAGGCAAGCCCGTTGGAATCGACAAGAACGACCCTGCATTCGACGCTGCTAAGAAAGAAATGAAAGAGCGTCAGCAGACATTCGCTAAGACTCTCGCAAGCTATGCGGACGTTTATGTAAACGACGCATTCGGAACAGCTCACCGTCGCCACGCTTCCACTGCCGTAATCGCCGATTATTTCGATCAGCAGGACAAAATGCTCGGCTTCCTTATGGAGAAAGAGGTAAAAGCTGTTGACAACATCCTTAAAGACATCAAACGTCCGTTCACTGCTATCATGGGCGGTTCCAAAGTATCGACAAAAATCGGTATCATCGAGAACCTCATGGACAAGGTTGACAATCTCATCCTCTGCGGTGGCATGACATATACCTTCGCAAAAGCAAAGGGCGGCAACGTCGGAACATCCATCTGTGAGTCTGACAAGCTTGACCTTGCTCTCGACATCATGAAAAAGGCAGAGGAGAAGGGTGTCAACCTCGTTCTCGCCACAGACTGCGTTGCGGCAGATGCCTTCAGCAATGATGCAAACACTCAGATATGCTCTGTTCTTGACATCCCCGAAGGCTGGGAAGGTCTTGATGCCGGTCCCGAATCAATCAAGGCATTCAGAAGCGTGATCGTACCCGCCAAGACTATCCTTTGGAATGGGCCTGCCGGAGTATTCGAGTTCGACAACTTCACCACCGGCTCCAAAGCCATTGCAGAAGCAATTGTAGAGGCAACCAAAAACGGTGCGTTCTCATTGGTAGGCGGCGGCGACTCCGTTGCATGCGTCAACAAATTCGGTCTTGCCGACGGCGTTTCGTATGTTTCCACAGGCGGCGGCGCACTCCTCGAGGCTATCGAAGGCAAGACTCTCCCCGGTGTAGCAGCTATCGAAGGCTGATATGCCCTGACAATATAATCACAAACGGCGGTGTGTCAAAATTGATAAAATTTGACACACCGCCTATATTTTAGCCGGATGGCGAGCACACAATAGTCCATGCCCCTACACACAATATACTACGTGTCCGGACTTTTGAAATGAAATTCAAAAATTATGTTATAAAACATATTTTTAATGCATCTTTGCTTAATAAAATCAAATTTAGCCGCAAACTCTATATTTTTTTTATAATCGAATGATGATTTATTCAAAATATATTGTAACTTTGCAATGTCGACAATACTATAGGCTCGCAAAGTGCCGATACCGACACAACAAGGTTACATGAAAGCTCGCATTAAGCCACTCTCCACACATCACGACATGAGGCGGGCGGACATCAGACAACAAAGTAAAAAATCTTAAAGTAATAATTAATCTTTTAACAAATACTATTTAAAAATAGAACGATTATGGAATCTCAGAAACCAATGGCACCCAAGCCAGCAGCAACTGTTTCTGCAAAAGTTAAGAAAGAGGAAAAAATCAGCAACATCCGCGGTATCCGCAACGCATTCGCAGTGATTATCGCCTGCGCTGCCGCAGCCGTATGCATCTTCCTCTTCGGTATGGGCTACTCCGGTAACTTCGAAGGGGGCACAACAGACGGTCATCCTCTGAACCTCGCAGGTACAGTTTACAAAGGTGGTTTTATCGTGCCTATCCTGATGACTCTTCTTCTCACTGTTATCGTGCTTTCTATCGAACGTTGGATCGCTATCAGATCAGCTTCCGGCAAAGGCAACACAACTAAATTCGTTGCCGACATCAAGGCTGACCTCGCTGCAAACAAAATCGATGCGGCAATGCAGCGTTGCAAAAACCAAAAAGGCTCTGTAGCTTCTGTGGTTTACAACACTTTGGTTCGCTACAAAGAGATGGACGAGAACACAACCCTCAGCAAAGAGCAGAAACTCACGACTCTCCGCAACGAGGTTGAAGAGGCTACAGCTCTCGAGATGCCGGGTCTGTCACAGAACCTCCCCATCATCGCTACCCTCACCACTCTCGGTACACTCGTCGGTCTTCTCGGAACCGTTATGGGTATGATCAAATCATTCCAGGCTCTTGCTTCTTCCGGTTCTCCTGACTCAACCGAGCTTTCTACAGGTATCTCCGAGGCTCTTGTGAACACCGCTTTCGGTATCGCAACAGGTGCTTTCGCTGTAATTTCATACAACTTCTTCACCAACAAGATCGACAACCTTACCTACGCTATCGACGAAATCGGTTTCTCTATCGTAGCTACTTTCGCTGCTACTCACAAGTAATTCTTAATAGAGAATACACAACTAACTTTAACAAAACCGAATTAAGTTTATAGCTAATATGGGAAGAGTAAAAATTGCAAGAAAAAGCACATTCATCGACATGACCGCGATGAGTGATGTGACCGTGCTTTTGCTTACCTTCTTCATGTTGACTTCCACCTTCCTTCAGAAGGAGCCCACCACAGTTATCACACCCCCTTCAGTATCTACTGAAAAGGTGCAGGAAACAAACTTCGTGCAGGTGCTTCTGAGCCCGGAAGGCAAAGTTTGGCTCACAATGAACAATGACACTTCATCCAATTGGAGCAACGAGAAGATGAAGATGGCACTGCTCGACAAAGTGAGTGAAATCTACAACGAGTCGCATAAGAAAAAAATAAGCTTCACACCAGAGCAAAAGTACGCCTTCAGCAAGGTAGGTTCATTTGGTGTGCCCCTCAGTCAGATGGGTGAGTTCCTTGACCTCGCCTCTCAGCAGGAAGGACAGACAAAAATGGATCAATGGCTATCAGGCGAGGACGAAAATCCCAACCACGTCACCGGTATTCCGATCTCTTGGAATTCCGATGAAGCCAAACCCAATGAATTCCAGATGTGGATGAAGGCAATGCGCCAGACAGAGAACTCCAACCTTGCCGACAAGATCAAAGACGGTACAGGTGTTGCCATCAAGGCGGACCAGAACACTTCTTTCGACATCGTGCATATGGTCATGGACAATCTCCAGACAATCCACATGAATAAGTTTACGTTATTGACAGCTCTTAAAGGAGCGGAAGAATAATAATTATGGCAGAAGTTCAACAAAACGACGGTGGCGGCAAAGGTAAAGGCCACCAGAAAAAAATGCAGATCCGCGTGGATTTCACGCCTATGGTCGACATGAACATGTTGCTTATTACGTTCTTCATGCTCTGTACGACAATGATCAAATCGCAGACTTTGACAATAGCGCTCCCTTCGAATGAGAAAGTTCAGAATGAGGAAAACATGTCGCAGGCATCAGCCGACGACGCTGTGACAATCATTCTTGACGCAAAAAGAAAAACAGGCTCATTCGATGTGGACACAGTGAATGGTAAAGTTCAGCCTATCATCTATTATTACTTCGGCAAACCCGGTGGTGATGCAGGTATTTTAGGCCCCGGCGGAACAGTGCTTTCCGAGAACAACAACATTCAGGAATCCGAATTCCTTGCTAACGATGAAAAATCAGGAAAGGCCCGCGGCATCCGCGAGATTATCCAGCAGCGTAACAAGGATGTCTTGACCGAGATCAATAAGCTTAAAGAGAAATATGCCAGCGGCGGTTTCGGAAGCCTCGAAACCAAAGATGGCCGCGAAAAAGCTCAGATGGCTTATGACGAGGCTGCCTCCAAGATCAGAAAAGATGAAAATCTGAAGAAACCGGTGATCATCATCAAGTCAACACCCCAGGCTTCCTTCGGTAGCCTCGTGTCAGTGCTCGACGAAATGCAGATCAATTCGATTTCAAAATATCAGATCGACAACATGACCAAGGCGGATTCACTCATGGTGATCGACTTCCAGAACCGTCACCATAAATGATGAGTTAGATTTATTAATACTTAAAGCAGAAAGACAAAATGGCTAATAGAAATGTAGATCTAACCTCACAAGATTGGCGTAACCTCGTCTTTGCAGATAAGAACAAGGAATTTGGTGCTTATCAGCTTCGCAAAGAGAGTGACAAACGCCACAATCTGGCTGCGATTTTCACATTGATCGGTCTGGTTGTGATCTTCATCCTTATAATCGCGCTCAGCAGATGGTCGGATTATCGTGCTGAACAGCAGGCAATCGCCCTTCAGGAGCAGCGTGAAAAGATGATGGCAGCCCAGCTCGCCGAACAGAATGACGAACCGGAGCCAGAGCCTGAAATCGAAGAACAGAAATTCGAACAACCCGAAATAGAAGTGCCTGAAGAGGTGCTCGCCACAGTTCAGGTCACTCAGATTGCCATCGTGGATGCCGATAAGGTTAAGAACGAGGTAATGGACATGGACACCCAGAAAGAGGACAACACCGCCCGTGGTGTCGTGACTCAGGAAGGTAGCGATGACGCCGACAAATTCAAGGCGGTTCAGGAGCAGGTTATCGTCAAGGAACCGGAGCCCGAAGTTAAACCCAAAGAGGAGGAAATCTTCGTAGCGGTTGAGCAGCAGGCGGAATTCCCAGGCGGAACGGCTGCAATGATGAAATGGCTCAGCAATAATGTACGCTATCCGGAGTCTGCACAGCAGAACGATATCCAGGGACGTGTGATCGTGAAATTCGTTGTTGAGAAAGACGGTTCAATCGGTCATGCGGAAATCCTGAAAGGTGTTGACCGCGATCTCGACCGCGAAGCAATCCGCGTTGTGAAGAAGATGCCCAGATGGCAGCCTGGTAAAAACAATGGTGTTGCCGTTCGAAGCTACTTTAACCTCCCGGTTGTGTTCCGTTTGCAGAATCAGTAATTTCATACAATCCTTATATAAGGGAGCGATCTTCTGTCGCTCCCTTATTTTTTTGTACTTTCTTTCAAATGTTAAATTAAATTGTTAATTTTGTTAAATACTTTGACAGACGTCACTCCGATGAAATGTCAACGCTGTGAATGAAAAAAGACACTTCGGGGGATGAAAAGAATTAATTCCGGAAAATCTTACATATAATTCATGTTTAATTCAAACACTCTCTAAACCATACCCCACAAATTTTGTTAAAATTTTA